>JBAXIR010000017.1:0-25862 GCA_037138275.1 Mycobacteriaceae bacterium
AATCAACCGGTGTCACCGCCCCGGGCGCGCCACCAGGCGAGCAATTCCGCCGTCGCTTCCTCCCGACCCATGGGTCCGCGATCCAGCCGCAGTTCCTTGAGGAAATTCCACGCCTCGCCGACCTGCGGCCCGGCCGGTATGCCGAGCAACTCCATAATCGCGTTGCCGTCGAGGTCGGGCCGGACCCTTTCCAGATCCTCCTGGGCCGCCAACTCCGATATCCGGGTCTCCAGGCCGTCGTAGTTGGCCTGCAGCATCGCGGCGCGACGCTTGTTCCGGGTGGTGCAGTCAGCGCGAACCAATTTGTGCAGTCGGGGCAGGAGTGGTCCGGCATCGGCGACGTATCGCCGCACCGCGGAGTCGGTCCACCTGCCCTCGCCATAGCCATGGAATCGCAGATGCAGATATACGAGTTGGGAGACGTCGTCGACCATCTGCTTGGAGTACTTCAACTCCCGCATGCGCTTGCGGACCATTTTCGCGCCGACGACTTCGTGGTGATGGAAGCTGACCCCGCCGTCGGTCTCATGGCGGCGCGTCGCGGGCTTGCCGATGTCATGTAGCAGCGCCGCCCAGCGCAGCACCAGATCGGGCTTCACGGTGGGCTCCTCCAATGCGATTGCCTGGCGCAACACCGTCAGTGAATGCTGATAGACATCCTTGTGTTGATGGTGTTCATCAATGGCCATCCGCATGGCACCGATCTCGGGCAGCACCACATCGCCGAGACCGGTCTGCACCATCAGTTCGATGCCGGCCACCGGATCCGCCCCCAGCAGCGTCTTATCCAGTTCGACAGCCACCCGCTCGACGGTGATCCGCGCCAGTTCGGGCGCCATCGCGACGATCGCCGCCCGCACCCGGTCAGCCACCCCGAACTGAAGCTGCGACACAAACCTCGCCGCCCGCAACATCCGCAGCGGGTCGTCGCCGAAGGACAGCTCCGGTGCAGCCGGGGTGTCCAGGATCCGCCGCTGTACCGCGGCCAGTCCGCCCAGCGGGTCCAGGAACTCCCCCGGCCCGTCCGCGGTGATCCGGATCGCCATCGCATTCGCCGTGAAGTCTCGGCGCACCAGATCATCTTCGAGACGGTCGCCGAAACGCACCTTCGGGTTTCGCGAAACCTGGTCATAGCTGTCGGCCCGAAATGTGGTGATCTCCAACCGTTGGCCCGCCTTGCCGACGCCGACGGTGCCGTAGTCGATCCCGGTATCCCACATCGCATCCGCCCACGGGCGCACGATTTTCTGCACCATCTCCGGCCTGGCATCGGTGGTGAAGTCGAGGTCGGTGGTCAACCGGCCGAGGGCCGCGTCGCGCACGCTGCCGCCCACCAAATACAGCTGATGGCCCGCGGCTGCGAACAGCCCACCCACCTCGCCCAACAGCGGAGCCTGCGGGCGCAGCTCGACAGCCGCCCGTCTGAGCAGCTCATCTTCCGGTGTAGCTTCGGACACGTCCGGTGAGCCTAATGCTCGCCGTCGCGACCGCTACCGGCGAGTGCGGGCAGGCGGGCTTATCCGTGGCAGCTACTATCGCTTGGGTGTCGGAGGGCGAGCGGGCCAAACCACGACGGCGACGCGGTGGCCGCCGCGGCCGCAAGGCGGCAGAACCGACGCAGCAGGTGGCCGCACCCGGTGTCGACGGAGAGTCCAGCGCCGAAACGGTACCCGCGCCGCTCACCGAGAACGATGCGGCCAACGACTCGTCAGCCGCGGTTGCCGGTACCGGTCGGCCCCGCCGGCGCCAGGGCCCGCGATTGCGCACCGTTCACGAAATCTCCGCGGGCGGACTCGTCATCGACGGGATCGACGGACCTCGCGAGGACCAGTTGGCCGCTCTGATCGGTCGGATGGACCGGCGCGGGCGGATGATCTGGTCGCTGCCCAAGGGCCATATCGAACAGGGCGAGACCGCTGAACAAACCGCAATCCGAGAGGTGGCCGAGGAGACCGGCATTCACGGGCACGTGCTGGCCGCACTGGGCAGCATCGACTACTGGTTCGTCACCGACGGCCGGCGGGTCCACAAGACCGTTCATCATTATCTGCTGCGGTTCTCCGGCGGCGAGTTGTGCGACGAGGACGTCGAAGTGACCGAAGTCGCGTGGGTGCCGGTCACCGAGTTACCCAAGCGGTTGGCCTACGCCGACGAGCGCCGACTGGCCAAGGTCGCTCATGACCTCATCGCACTGCTGCAGTCGGACGGCCCCGCGGCCCTGCCGCCGTTGCCGCCAACGACGCCTGCCCTTCGGACGCAGACCCATTCGCGCACCCGCGCTCATCACCCCCCCGACGAGGGGTCCGACGACCCTCGGACGAACGGCTGCGGTTCGGGCGCGTGAGGGTGCTGCTGCGGGTCGCCGTCGCACCCCGGGTCATCGTCGTCATTCTCGGCCTGCTGATACTGCTGCTCGCACCGGCCGTGCCCCCGACGGCCGCCGGTGATCCGGGGGCGGAATTCCTGAAACTTCGCCTCGACAGCGTCACGCCCGATGTGGTCACCACGTCCAGCGAGCCGACCGTGACGGTGACGGCAACGGTGACCAATGTCGGCGACCGGCCGGTCCGCGAGGTGGTCGCCCGCCTGGAGCATGGTGGGCCCGTGACATCATCGTCAGGTCTGCGCACCAGCCTCGGCAGTGGATCGGAGCAGTATACGGCAGTTGGCGAGTTCGTCTCTGTCGCAACAGAACTCGGCCGCGGACAGGCAGTCGGGATCACCCTTACGGCACCGCTGCGATCGAGCCCGCAGCCATCCCTGGGCATCGACGCACCCGGCGTCTACCCGATGCTGGTCAACGTCAACGGCACACCGGACTACGGTGCACCCGCGCGACTCGATGCGGCCCGGTTCCTGCTACCGGTCGCCGGCGTACCGTCCGAAGCTCCCGGTGACGCGGTCAGCGACGTGGTGGCCCCCGACACCACAAAGCCCGTCGGATTCACGCTGCTGTGGCCACTGGCCGACAAACCCCGGCTGGCGCCCGGAGTGCCGGGTGGGACCACCCCGGTCCGACTGATGAACGACGACCTAGCGGTGTCGTTGGCGGTCGGCGGCCGACTGGAGACATTGCTGGCCGCAGCCGAGTTCGCCACCAGTCCGGCCGCGCTCGACCCAGCCGTTTCGCGCGGGATGTGCCTGGCCGTCGACCCCGACCTTTTGGTCACCGTCAACGCCATGGCGGCCGGCTACGTCGTGGCCGATGCACCCGACGGGCTCGGAACGGCAAGCCACCCCGGCACCGGCCAAGCCGCCGCGGCCGCGTGGTTGGACCGGCTACGGGGTTTGGCCGGACGACTGTGCGTGTCCGCAACGCCGTACGCGCAAGCCGACCTCGGCGCGCTGTACCGGGTCGGCGACCCCGGACTCAGTGCGGCGGCGACGGCGACCTCGGCCGATATCGTCGATCGGATCCTCGGCATCACCTCCACCCGCGGCGCCACGGTATTCGGCGACGGCCCGCTGAGCGCCGAGGCGTTAGATCTGCTCAACACCCAGGGACCCACGGTCGCGGTCGCGGCGGCAGCGTCGCCGGACTGGGCAGACGGTGCTCCGTTCACCGCCGACCTGACACCGGCCCGCCTTTCGGCCCAGGTTGCGTTGGTGCCATTTGATCCGGCGGTCGGGGCCGCACTGGCAGCCGTGGGCACCGACCCCGGCATACCGAATTATCTCGGCTCCGCGCTGAGCGTGCCGATGGGCGACGACTCGCCGGTAGCCCGCCGACAGGATGCGGTGGCGGCCACACTGTGGCGCGCCCTGCGGCCCGAGCTCGAGCCCCGGGCACAGATCCTGTTGCCGCCGTTGAAATGGAGTCCACAACCAGATGACGCGCGCGCCATCCTGACGGCCCTGTCCAACGCGGTGCGGGCCGGTCTGGCCACCCCGCGTCCACTCGCCGCCGTCATCGGAGAATCTGCGGCCGCCGGGCCGGCCGACCCAGCTCTTCCGGCCGAGGTTCGCGGGAGCTTCGATGCGGACGTGGTGGCGGTCATCGGCAGCGAGGTCGGCCGACTCTGGGGCCTCAACGCGGCGCTGACCACCGATGCGCGCACCGGACTCACCGGCCTGCAGTACACCGCTCCGCTACGTGAGGACATGCTGCGGGCGCTGAGCCAGATCGAGCCCCCGGACAGCCGCAACGACATCGCCCGCAGCCGATTGGCCGTCACCGGCGCGACCATCGAGGACCTGTACGGCGCGGTGTCGATCGTCAACCCCGGCGACTCCTACACCCTGGCCACCGAGAGCAGCGCCCTGCCGCTGGCGCTGCGCAATGACCTCGGGGTGCCGATCCGGGTGCGCCTGCAGGTGGACGCTCCGCCGGGGATGACGGTGACCGATATCGGCGAGCAGGAACTGCCGCCGGGCTACCTTCCGCTGAAGGTGCCCGTGCAAGTCCGGGTGACCCAGCGGGTCGCCGTCGACGTCACGCTGCGCACCCCCGACGGTCTGCAACTGGGCCAACCCGTGCGGGTTTCCGTGCACGCAAACGCCTACGGCAAGCTGCTGACCGCAATCACCCTGGCGGGCGGTTCCGTGCTGGCGGTCCTCGTGGGGCGGCGGCTCTACCACCGCTTCCGCGGCCAGCCCGATCGGGCCGACCTGGGCCGTCCGCGGTATCCCGCCGGAGGCGACGAATGACACCGCCACGGGCGCGCCGAGAGGAACTGTCCGACGCGGCGGTGGTGTCGCGCTCGTGGGGAATGGCACTTGCAACACTGGTCAGCCGGATCACCGGCTTCATCCGCATCGTGTTGCTGGCCGCTATCCTCGGCGCGGCCCTGGCGAGTGCATTCACCGTGGCCAACCAACTCCCCAATCTGATTGCGGCACTGGTGTTGGAGGCCACGTTCACCGCGATCTTCGTGCCGGTGCTGGCCCGCGCCGAGCGCGACGATCCCGACGGCGGTGAAGCCTTCGTCCGGCGGCTGGTCACGCTGGCCACCACGGTGTTGTTGATCGCCACCGTCTTGGCGGTGGCCGCGGCGCCCCTCCTGGTTCGTCTGATGCTGGGCACGGACCCCAAAGTCAACCAACCGCTCACCACCGCATTCGCCTACCTGCTGCTACCCCAGGTGATCTGCTACGGACTGTCCTCGGTCTTCATGGCAATCCTCAACAATCGCAACGTATTCGGGCCACCCGCCTGGGCGCCGGTAGTCAACAATGTCGTCGCCATCGCCACCTTGGGCCTGTATCTGCTTGTGCCCGGCCAACTTTCGGTGGATCCGGTGAGTATGGGCAACGCCAAACTTCTGGTTCTCGGGGTCGGAACGACGCTCGGCGTGTTCGCACAGGCCGTCGTGCTGCTGGTCGCTATCCGTTCCGCGCGCATCAGCCTTCGGCCACTGTGGGGAATCGACGACAGGTTGAAACGATTCGGCACGATGGCGACGGCGATGCTGCTGTATGTGGTGATCAGCCAGGTCGGACTGGTGGTAGGCAACCGGATCGCCAGTACCGCGGCCGCGGCCGGCCCGGCGATCTACAACTACGCCTGGCTGGTGCTGCAGCTGCCCTTCGGGATCATCGGTGTGACCATCCTGACGGTGGTGATGCCGCGATTGAGCCGCAATGCCGCCGCCGATGACGTTCCGGCCGTCCTCGCCGATCTGTCGCTGGCCACCCGGCTGACATTGCTGACGCTGATCCCGGTGGTCGCGTTCATGACCATCAGCGGCCCGGCCATCGGCAGCGCACTCTTCGCCTACGGCAAGTTCGGCGAAGTCGACGCCAATTACCTCGGCATCGCAATCGCGATGTCAGCGTTCACCCTTATCCCCTACGCGCTGGTGCTGCTGCAACTGCGGGTGTTCTACGCGCGGGATGAACCGTGGACTCCCATCCTGATCATCATCGCGATCACCGTGGTGAAGGTCGCACTGTCCATCCTCGCCCCGCAACTGACCGACGACCCCGAGTTGGTCGCCGCCTATCTGGGCGCCGCTAACGGACTCGGCTTCGTCGCCGGTGCGGTGCTGGGCCACCTGCTGCTGCGGCGATCCCTGCGGCCGCCGGGCGGCCGACTGGTGGATCCCGCGGTGATCCGCACCGTCGCGATCACCACCGCGGCCTCAGTGGTGGCCGCGCTCACCGCAGCCGGAGTTGATCGGGTACTGGGCCTGGGCGCGCTCACCGAAAGCGGCGGCGCCGGATCTATGGTTCGGCTGTTGATCCTGGCCTCGGCCATGTTCCCGATATTGGCCGCCGTGCTGCTGGCCGCCAAAGTTCCCGATGCCACCGCGGCATGGGCAGCGGTGCGACGGCGCTTCGCGGCGTTCGAGGAGGGCGACCCGCCCTCGCCCCAGAACTCTCACCTGCCCCATCCGACTACACATGTCACGTACCCTGATGTCGTGCCGTCATCCGGGGGCCCCGACGGGCCGACCACCAAGATTGCGCATAAACCTGCCGGTGACTTCCACCCCGACGTGGTCGCCGGGCCGTACACCGAGGGCGGTGTCGGCCAGCACGCAGCGCGCGCGGAATCCACCCTGAGCCCCGGTTCCACCATCGCCGACGGCCGCTATCGGCTGCTGGTGTTCCACGGCGGTCCTCCCGGCCTGCAGTTCTGGCAGGCGTTGGACGTAGCTCTCGACCGGCAGGTGGCGCTGACACTCGTCGATCCGGATCGGAATCTGTCCACCGGACAGATCGAGGCAATTCTGGCCCGCACGTTGACGCTCAGCCGGATCGAACGGCCCGGCCTTGCTCGCGTCCTCGATGTCACCACCAACCGCGACGGCAGCGGACTGGTGGTGGCGGAGTGGATCAGGGGCGGGTCGCTGAAAGAGGTGGCGGCCACCTCCCCATCGCCGATCGGAGGCGCACGGGCCATCCAGTCGTTGGCCGCCGCGGCCGATGACGCACACCGCGCCGACGTCGCCCTGGGCGTCGATCATCCCGGGCGGGTGCGGGTGAGCATCGACGGCGACGTCACGCTGGCCTTCCCGGCGACACTCGAGGACGCCACCCCCGCCGGCGATGTCCGCGGCATCGGCGCCGCGTTGTACGCGCTGCTCGTAGACCGGTGGCCGCTTCCGGAAAGTGGCACGCCCAGTGGGCTGCGCCCCGCCGACACTGATCCGACCGGGGAACCGGTGGAACCGAGGGTCACCAATCCCGCCATCCCGTTCCAGATTTCGGCGGCAGCGATCCGGGCGGTTCAACCCGGCGGTGGGATCAGCACAGCGCCGACGCTCCTGCATCTGTTGCAGCAGGCGACCGCCGCTGCCGATCGGACCGACCTGATGGAGCCGGTCGCGGAAGCTCCGGCGCGGGCCGCCGGCACCCGGCCGGTCAACGATGACACCGCCGCCAGGGCGCGGCGCCGCCGCAACCTGTTGTTCGGGATAGGCGCCGGAGCCACGGTCTTGATCGTCGCACTTGTCGCACTCGCCTCCGTGCTGGGCCGGATTGTCGGCGGTGACTCGGGCGGCGGTCTCAAGGGTGATCAGCTGGGCCTGAACACGCCCACCTCCACAGCGGCCGCTGCCGCCGGTCCCATCGTGAAACCCGTTGCAGCGACGGTCTTTTCCCCCGATGGCGGCGCGGATGCACCAGAGTTGGCCGGCCTGGCAATCGACGGCGACCCGACGACGGCGTGGCCGACGGACACCTACACCGACACCGTGCCGTTCCCCAACTTCAAAAACGGGGTGGGCCTGATGCTGCAGTTACCTGAGGACACCGAGGTGGGAAGTGTCACGGTCACGGTGTCCAGCACCGGCACCCAGGTCCAGATCCGCAGTGCCGCGGGAGCAAGCCCCGCTCGTCTGGAGGACACCACACTGCTGGCCGGGCCCACGGCACTGAAGACCGGCACCAACACCATCTCGGTGCCCAGCGCAGCGCCCACATCGCATCTGCTGGTGTGGATCTCGACGATGGGCCAGACCGCCGGCCAGAGCCGCGTCGACATCTCCGAGATCACCGTCAACGCCGCGGGCTGACGCTACACAGGGGTGAAGTGCCGGACCTGGCCGGTCTGGATACTGTCCGGCCGTGCCCAGCTTCCCCGCCGATCGTCGCAGCGATGCCGACCTACTCTGCGCCCATGTCGCCGGTGACAGGCGCGCATTCGAGGAACTCTTTCACCGCCACCGCGTCCAGCTGTACCGGCTGGCGCGCCGACGCAGCCACACCGCCGAAGACGCCGACGATGCCCTGCAGGAAGCCATGCTGTCGGCCCATCGTGGCGCCGGCGCATTTCGGCACGACGCCGCGGTGGGGAGCTGGTTGCACCGCATCGTTGTCAATGCCTGCCGAGATCGAATGCGCCGCAATGGTTTTGCTGCCGCCGGGCTCACTGATGACTGCTTTCCCATAGCGGATAGAACCGCCAATATCGAGACGGCGATCGTCGTCCGGCAAGCACTGATGCGGCTATCGCCGGAACAGCGCGCCGCGGTTGTCGCCGTCGATATGCAGGACTACTCGGTGGCTGACACCGCGAGACTGCTCGGCGTCGCCGAGGGCACGGTCAAGAGTCGTTGTTCCCGGGCCAGGGCGCGACTCGCGGTGCTGTTGAGCAATCCACCCACGGCGGCGGGCAGCTGAGCCGCACACTGATCGGGTGCAGTCACCCCAGCCAGCGCATACGGTGACCGGCCAGCAGCGGTCCCGGCCCGCCCATGCCGCGCGCGACGCCGGCCCGGCTAGCCGGGTCCTGGTCGTCGTTATCGGTGTCACAGTGCTGGCCGCCGTCGGAATCGGCGCAGCCGCGCTGCTGACGGACGACAGACCCGCCGGGAGCACCCCCGGCAGTGCCCGACTCATCACCGTCACACCGTCGTTCCCATCTCACGACAAGCGCCCTTAGTTCGCCGTCGGGAACACCTCCGCCTACCCTGGTGTTGGGTCCAGGGGGACCGAATCCGCACGTAGGCTGAAAGGCAGCAATGACCGCCAGCACCACCCTGCACGACGTCATCGTCATCGGATCCGGCCCTGCCGGCTACACCGCCGCCATCTACACCGCGCGTGCGTTACTGAGCCCCCTGGTGTTCGAAGGCACCTCGTTCGGCGGCGCGCTGATGACCACCACCGAGGTGGAGAACTACCCCGGTTTCCGCACCGGCATCACCGGCCCGGAACTCATGGACGAGATGCGCGAACAGGCCCTGCGATTCGGGGCGGACCTGCAGATGGAGGACGTGGAGTCGGTATCGCTGGACGGGCCGGTCAAGGAAGTGGTGACCGCCGGCGGCGAGACGCACCGCGCCCGTGCCGTGATCTTGGCCATGGGGGCCGCGCCCCGCTACCTCGGAATCCCGGGAGAGCAGGAACTTCTGGGCCGCGGGGTGAGCTCGTGCGCCACCTGTGATGGCTTCTTCTTTAAAGATCAGGACATTGCCGTGGTCGGCGGCGGTGACTCCGCCATGGAAGAGGCCACCTTCCTGACCCGGTTCGCCCGCAGCGTCACACTCGTGCACCGCCGGGACGAATTCCGGGCATCCCGGATCATGCTCGCCCGCGCCCGCAGCGATGACAAGATCCGGTTCCTCACCAACACCGCCGTCCTCGCGGTCGATGGCGAGTCCACCGTGACCGGTCTGCGGGTCCGCGACACCCGAACCGGCGAGGAATCGACCCTGGCGGTCACCGGCGTGTTCATCGCGATAGGACACGATCCTCGCTCAGAGTTGGTTCGCGACGCCGTCGATGTCGACCCGGCCGGGTATGTCCTGGTGGGCGAGCACAGCACCGCCACCTCGCTAGCGGGTGTGTTCGCCGCGGGCGATCTGGTAGACCACACCTACCGCCAGGCCATCACCGCAGCCGGCAGTGGCTGCGCCGCCGCCATAGACGCCGAACGCTGGCTGGCCGAGACCCAAGAAACGGCCCAGGCAACGACCCCGGCAACGGCCCGGGAGCCCGGCGAAATGATCCCGAGTGAAATGACAGGAGCCCAATCATGAGCGCAACAACGGTGACCGTCACCGACGACAGCTTCGCCCACGACGTCCTGTCCAGCACCACACCGGTCCTGGTCGACTTCTGGGCTACCTGGTGTGGCCCGTGCCGGATGGTGGCGCCGGTCCTTGAGGAGATCGCCGCGGATAAGGCCGGGTCCCTGACTGTGGCGAAGGTCGACGTCGACGCGAATCCTGGAACGGCCCGCGACTTCCAGGTCGTCTCGATCCCCACGATGATCCTGTTCAAAGATGGTAAGCCGGTGACTCGTATCGTCGGAGCCAAAGGCAAAGCGGCGTTGCTGCGAGAGATCGCCGAGTTTATTTAGCCCCGACCCCGCTGCCCGCGAGGGGCGCATCGGCAGAGACGAATTCGTTACCGGCATTCTGTCTGAGCAGTTTCCGCTAGGGATGCTTCTTCTGCGACAATCCCTACCATGTGGAGTCCCAGCGGCGGCGACGGCGAAGCCGCCTCCTGGCAGACCCCGACGCCCGGCGAGATGCTGCGGCGGGGGGACCGCAGCAGTGCGGTAGTCGAGATCCGGGCCGCCTTGTCGGCACTCGGGTTGCTGGATAGTCCGGATCAGGATCTGACAACCGGGCGCCACGTGGCGCTCGACAGCTTCGACGGCGATCTCGACCAAGCCGTACGCGCATTCCAGCAGCGCCGTGGACTGTTGGTCGACGGACTCGTCGGCGAGGCCACCTACCGGGCGCTGAAGGAGGCGTCCTATCGGTTGGGCGCCCGCACGCTGGCGCACCAGTTCGGTGCCCCGATGTACGGCGATGATGTCGCAACCCTCCAGGCACGCCTGCAGGATCTCGGTTTCTACACCGCCCTGGTGGACGGTTACTTCGGCCTTCAGACGCACAACGCGTTGATGTCCTACCAGCGCGATTTCGGCCTGTCTCCGGACGGGATCTGCGGCCCGGAAACGTTGCGCTCCCTGTACTTTTTGGGTTCGCGCGTCACGGGCGGATCGTTGCACGCCATCCGGGAGGAAGAGCAGGTGCGGCGATCCGGACCACGGCTGTCGGGTAAACGGATCATTATCGATCCGGGCCGAGGCGGCGACGACCACGGCGTGATCGCCCAGGGACCCGACGGCCCGATCAGCGAGGCGGACATTCTGTGGGACCTCGCGAGCCGCCTCGAGGGCCGGATGACCGCGATCGGCATGGAGACGTTTCTTTCTCGGCCGCCTAACCGCAGCCCAGCCGACGCCGAACGCGCCGCCACCGCCAACACCGTCGGGGCCGATCTGATGATCAGTCTGCGTTTCGAGCGCCACCCCCGACCGGCGGCCAGCGGCGTCGCCTGTTTCTATTTCGGCAGCGCCCACGGTTCGGTGTCGACCATCGGACGCAACCTGGCTGACTTCATTCAACGAGAAGTGGTGGCGCGCACCGGATTACGAGACTGTCGCACCCACGGCCGCACCTGGGATCTGTTGCGCCTGACCCGCATGCCGACGGTGCAGATCGACGTCGGCTACGTCACCAGCCCGCACGACTTGGGCATGCTGGTGACCCGGGGATGCCGGGACGCGGTCGCTGAGGGTGTCCTGGCCGCGGTCAAGCGGCTTTACCTGCTCGGAAAGAACGATCGTCCGACCGGAACATTCACCTTCGCCGAGTTGCTGGCCCATGAGCAGACACTGGAGCAGGGCCGGCCGGCGGTGTAGGTGCGGTGCTTCCTCACCGGGTCCCGACCGGTTGCTGTAGCGCTGCAGTTTCCAGCAATCGCTCCAGTGCGGCTTCCACCTCTGCCTTCCACCCCAGTCCTTTGTCGAGTTCCAGTCGCAGTCGCGGGAAGTAGCGGTGCGGCGCGACGACGGTAAAGCCCACGCTGTGCAGAAACTCCGCGTCGATCATGCATTCCTCGAACGAACAGTCGCCCAGTGCGGCAATCGCAGTCCGCAACTCCGCGTCAACAGATCCGGGATCCAGCGATTGGACAGCCTCGGCGGTACGGCCGAACGCTTCCAGGGCTCGCACCCCACGTCGGACGAGTTCGCCGACGACGTGTCCGATCAGTTGGGATTGCACCCCGTCGGGTTGGCCGGGTTCGACCCCCATGGAGGTCAACAAGACCGCATCGGGACTGACCGGGCCGGTGGGAAAACGCTGGGCCCGCGGCACGGTCCTCGGCGGCGCGTAGAGGGCGTAGCCCAGACACGGACCATCGGAGTCCGACATGCTCGCCCCGGTCCCCTCAGTGGGCGCCGGAGTGGCAACCTGCCCGCACGAGCCCCACTCCAGCATGACCATCGACAGCCAGGCTTCCTTCTCGAACTCAGGGTCGGCCAGGTGTTCGCCGCCGAGGGTCCGCGGGTCGACCTCCCAGAACACGCAGCGGCGGGCGTGGGCGGGCAGTTGCTCGAATTCGTCGAGCCGCAGCGGCCTGATGGATGCGGACACTGATCTCCCGGACTCTTCCGCGGTGCGGATGCGCACAGCAGCACCCTAAAGGATAGGAGAGCCGACTGATTCCCGGCTGTTTACCGTGTTGCGCGTACGGCTGTAACCGAAATCCATTGTCCGGCTTAACAATTCACCACAGCCGACGGCCCCGGGCCAACCCCTCTATCGTCATTTTGTCACAGTGACGTAACTGCCCCTCGGCGGGGCCTCGGCTATTTGGCGGATATTGATCCCCCGGTCGCTGCACTCTTGCCCGCCGCAGCCTTCGGATCCATCAGGCCGACGATGCGCTGCAAGTCCTCCACCGACCCGAACTCGACGACGATCTTCCCCTTGCGCTTGCCCAGGCTGACTGTCACGCGGGTGTCGTAGCTTTGCGAGATCCGTTCGGCGATATCGTGCAACCCCGGCATATGGATCGGTTTGCGCCGCGTCGGCTTCGGGGGTGTGGATCCATCCCGATTGGCCAGCGTGACGGCCTCCTCGGTGGCTCGAACCGACAGACCTTCGGCCACGATGCGCGCGGCCAACTCCTCCTGGGCTTCCGGTCCGCCCTCCAGTGCCAGTAGGGCCCGGGCGTGTCCTGCCGACAACACCCCGGCGGCCACCCGGCGTTGAACGGCGATCGGCAGTCGGAGAAGCCGGATCATATTGCTGATCACCGGTCGCGAGCGGCCGATACGGCCGGCCAACTCCTCGTGCGTGACGTCGAATTCCTCCAATAACTGCTGGTAGGCGGCCGCTTCTTCCAGGGGATTCAACTGGGCGCGGTGGATGTTCTCCAACAGGGCGTCGCGGAGCAGGTTGTCATCGGCCGTCTCGCGGACGATCGCTGGTATCGCCGTCAGCCCGGCCTCCTGGGAAGCCCGCCACCGCCGCTCCCCCATCACCAACTGGTAGCGCCCGGTGCCGGATTCGTCGGTCACCTCACGGACCACAATCGGCTGCATCAGACCGAATTCACGGATCGAGTGGACGAGTTCGGCGAGGGCCTCCTCGTCGAAAACCTGCCGCGGTTGACGGGGGTTCGGCTCAATCATCGCCGGGTCGATCTCGCGGTAGACCGCGCCGACCACCGTGCTGTCAACGGCCTGGCCGCCAATCACGACATCTGCGGCGGCCTCGCCCAGCCGCGGCCCGCCATCGGCGGGTCCGGTCGGAATCAGCGAGGCGAGTCCGCGGCCGAGGCCGCCCTTGCGCCGGGTTGGCTTTGTCACTGCGCCTCCATGTGTCACTGTGCTCCCAGGGCTGGCCGATGCGCCAGTTCGCGGCTTGCGTCGAGATAACTCATAGCCCCCCGTGATCCCGGGTCGTAGTCGATGATCGTCATGCTGTAACCGGGCGCTTCAGACACCTTAACGCTGCGCGGGATCACACTTCGCAAGACCTTGTCGCCGAAGTAGCGACGCACCTCCACCGCAACCTGGTCGGCGAGTTTCGTACGCCCGTCGTGCATGGTCAGCACCACTGTGCTGACCTCCAACCTGGGGTTCAGGTGGGATTTGATCATGGCGATGTTCTTCATCAATTGCGATACGCCCTCGAGGGCGTAGTACTCGCACTGTATCGGGATCAGCACCTCCGGCGCCGCCACCAGGGCATTGATGGTCAACAAACCCAGCGAGGGCGGGCAATCGATGAAGACGTAGTCGAAGTCCATCTGGTCCAGTTCCACCAGGGCATTGCGCAAGCGGTTCTCGCGAGCGACCATGCTGACGAGTTCAATCTCGGCGCCGGCCAGATCGATCGTCGCGGGCACACAGAAAAGCCGTTCGCTGTGCGGGCTCTGACGGATCGCTTCATGCAGGGGGATTTCGCCCAGGAGTACCTCATACGACGACGGGGTGCCGGAATGCCGATCAGCGATGCCCAATGCGGTACTCGCGTTGCCCTGTGGATCGAGATCGATCACGAGTGTCTTCAGCCCCTGTACGGCGAGTGCGGCGGCGAGGTTCACCGCGGTCGTCGTCTTACCGACCCCGCCCTTCTGGTTGGCGACGGTGAACACGCGGCAGTGCGGCGGCCGCGGCAATTGACCCGCGGCCGTATGCAGCACCTGCATCGCACGCTCGGCCGCCGCACCGATGGGCGTGTCCGTATCGTCTGCGGGTGACCACGTTTCACGTGAAACATCGTCAGGTGCCGGGGACTCCGGGGTCGGTGGGATGTTCACTGCCCTCTCCCGTCCGGCGTGCGTCGTGCTCGTTTCGCTGTGGTCGGCTTGCGATCCCCGCGAACCGCTATCACTACGGTGGCCGGGGGACTCAACAGGCCTGCCCCACATCTCACCACCTCCACGCCAATAGCTCCTAACGCAGCCATCTCGGAGCTGCTCCCGGCAACCTCCTCGACAGCCCGATCGCCCTTTATCGCCAGCATCCGCCCACCCGATCGCAGCAGCGGCATCCCCCATCGCGTGAGCTTTGCAAGGTCTGCCACCGCCCGGCACACCACCGCATCGGAACCGGCCAGCCGGGCGCGTACCCCGGCGTCCTCGGCGCGCCCCCGAGTCACCGCGATGGGGATTCCCAGAGCCGCGACAACTTCCTCGAGAAAGTCCGTCCGGCGAAGCATGGGTTCCACCAGTGTCACTCTCAAGTCCGGACGTGCGATCGCCAACGGCACACCGGGAAGTCCCGCGCCGCTTCCGATGTCGATCACACTGGAGCCCGGCTCAATCAGTTCAGCGATCACCGCACTGTTCAGAATGTGGCGGTCCCAGATACGTTCGACCTCACGCGGACCGAGTAGGCCGCGATCGACGCCGGGCCCGGCCAGTAGATCGGCGTACGCCTCCGCCGCACCTAGCCGGTCGCCAAATAGCGCAGACGCGGCCGGTGGCGGGGCCGGCGCTGCGGACGGTTTCACGTGAAACATCCCTTCGCGCGGCGGAACTACATGGGTGTAACTCAAGCGCCGCAAGCGCTCAGGCGTCCTTCAACACCACCACGCGGCGGGCAGGCTCGACACCCTCGCTCTCGCTGCGCACACCAGAGACGGCCGCCACGGCGTCGTGGACGATCTTGCGCTCGAACGGCGTCATCGGCGCGAGTTCCTCCCGTTCGCCGTTCTCCAGCACCCGGCGGGCGACCTTGTCCCCGAGCGCGCTCAACTCGTCGCGACGACGCCGGCGCCAGCCCGCGACATCCAGCATCAGGCGACTACGCTCGCCCGTCTTCTGGTGGACCGCGAGGCGGGTCAATTCCTGGAGCGCATCGAGTACCTCGCCGCGGCGACCGACCAACTTGGCCAGATCCTCACCGCCGTCGATGCTGACGATCGCCCGATCGCCCTCGACGTCGAGATCGATATCGCCGTCGAAATCCAACACGTCGAGGAGTTCCTCCAGATAGTCGCCGGCGATCTCGCCCTCGGCGACCAAGCGGTCCTCGCGGTCACCGGTCTTACGGGCCGGCGCCCCTGTGTCGGCGGTCTCGGTGGTATCTACGTCCTCGGATGCCTCGGTCGCTTGAATCGCGTCGCTAACGTCCTGGGTTTCAGTCTCGGTCATTTCTCTCCCTCTCCGGCCGGTTCACGATCCGGCTCAACGTTTACGTTTCTTGGGGCGCGTTGCCGGGCGCGCTCCGGGGCGGGGTGCTTGGTTCGCCGCCGCAGCGCCGTTAGTCGCCGACTTGTTGCCGCCGCCCGTCGCCCCATTAGATTCGGCCGGGGCGGCCCCCTCCGGTTCATCCTCCGCCACATCGGAGGCAGCGGCCTTTCGGGCTTTCGTGGGCTTTGCCCCCGGTGCCGGCGCGTTGGCCGACCGGCGGGTGGCGGCCTCCTGTTTGGCTGCTTCTTCTTCCTTCTCGATTTTTCCGAAGACGAGGTGCTGCTGCCCGAAGGTCCAGATGTTGTTCGCCACCCAGTAGATGATGATCGCGATCGGCAGGAACGGCCCGCCCACCACCACCCCGAGTGGAAACACGTACAGCGCAAGTTTATTCATCAACGCCGTCTGCGGGTTGGCAGCGGCCTCGGGGGTCTGCCGCGCGATGGAGGCCCGGCTGTTGAAGTACGTCGCGATACCCGCCAGGATCATCAGCGGAATGGACACCGCAGCCACCGCCGGCCGACTGAACACCGTGAAGGCCTCCAGGCCGTGCTGCTGTGTGATCGAGGCACCGATCGGGGCGCCGAACAGGTGCGCATCGAGGAAGTGGCCCACGTCGTCCGCGCTGAAGAAGTAATTGCCGAGACGCCGGTTTTCCTCGACCGACAGGCCTAATCGGCCGAAGCCGGTCTGGGTCCGGTTGAACGACATCAACACGTGGTAGAGGCCGAGGAACACCGGGATCTGGGCCAGCATCGGCAGGCAGCCCAGGATCGGGTTGAAGCCGTGCTCGCGTTGCAGTTTCTGCATCTCCTCCGCCATCTTCTGACGGTCCTTGCCGTGCTTTTTCTGCAGCGCCTTGATCTGGGGCTGCAACTCCTGCATCTGGCGAGTGGTTCGGATTTGTCGGACGAAGGGCTTGTAAAGCAATGCGCGCAGGCTGAAGACGAGGAACATCACCGTCAACGCCCATGCGAAGAAGTTGTTGGGGCCCAGTATGAGGGCGAAGAGTTTGTACCAGAGCCACATGATTCCCGACACGGGATAGTAGATGTAGTCGAGGCTGAACCAGTTAAACATGCGCGCTCCTGACCTCCGGGTGCGAACCGTCGCCGCTCCTGAGGATCCGTTCGGGTATCGGGTCCCATCCCCCGCCGTGCCACGGTCCGCACCTGCCTAGCCGGCGCAGCGTGAGCCAACCGCCGCGGAACAGTCCGTACTCGGTGAGGGCGTCGACCGCGTACTGACTGCACGTTGGCATGAACCGGCAGGACGGTAAACGCAACGGCGAAATCATATGGCGATAGGCCTCGATGAGGACAATCAAAGCCCGGGCCGGACGGCTGCCCACCCGGGTGTGCCCGGCGTTGTCGGCATTCATGCGGTTCGCGCCATCAGTTGGCTCGCCCGCCGCACACCAGCGCGTAGCTGTTGCTCAAGCCGTAGCGACGAGGCATCCCGGCTGCTCGGCAGAGCCCGGATCACAATGCGGTCGGCCGGGCCCAACTCCGCCAGCACTGCCCGCGCCGCATGGCGAAGCTTTCTGGCCACCCTGTGCCGGTCTACCGCCCCGCCAACGGACTTGGTGACGATCAACCCGATCTGTGGCAAATCGCCTGCGGCGCAACGGATCTGGCGGTTGGCATGCACCACAAGGTCCGGCTGTGCGGCTCGGATGCCATTACGCACGGCGAAGCCGAAGTCGGCTGACCGTCTCATCCGGTTGCGGGCCGGGAGCACTGCACGAGTCCTGGGTGTCAGGCAGTCAGAGAACCGCGGCCCTTGCGGCGGCGGGACGACACGATCGCCCGGCCAGCGCGGGTGCGCATGCGCAGCCGGAACCCGTGAACCCTCGCCCGCCGCCGATTGTTCGGCTGGAAGGTCCGTTTGCCCTTGGCCACGGCGATCTCTCCTCGTCACATTTGGCGGACCAGACCGCGGAGGTGCAGACGCACATCCCCGGACATCGAAACCGCACTCGTTCACGCTTCGCAAGATACGGCGCGGTCCCGAAAACCGGTCGCTGCCGTGCCGCCGATGGTTGACGACCCTCACAGGGTACTGAGGTCACTTGCGCAGGTCAAACCGCGATGAACGGGCCGGGTAGTTCCCGATCTGCTTGCGTCACGTTAACCAGTTGGCACCCGGCGGTAAACCTGTTAGTTTTCTGCCAGCGCAGCGCGTCTGAATTGGCTAACAATCGGATTACCTGCCGCCGGACAAGTAACGCCGTTACGCTGCGACGAACGGAACCCCGGCCCTGTGCACACCTGTGGATAACTGTGTGGACAGATTCCGGTCGGGTTCTGGAATTGCCGCCCGATCGTCAAGTAGGGGGATCCGTCGTTGATCGATGCTCCCGGTTTTGACTTCGTCTCGGTGTGGAGTTCGGTGGTTTCCGAATTAAACGGCGAGGCCGACGTCACGGCCGATACCGACGTCGCCCTGCTGGATCCACCGCTGACGCCCCAGCAGCGCGCGTGGCTCAAACTGGTGCGGCCACTGACCATCGCGGAGGGATTTGCGCTGCTCGCAGTGCCGAGTCACTTCGTCCAGAATGAAATTGAGCGGCACCTGCGAACACCGATCGTTGACGCCCTTAGCCGCCACCTTGGCCACCGGGTGGAACTGGGTGTGCGTATCGAACCCGGCGACGAAACCGACACAGCCGGGTCGTCTGCCGTTGCTGCGTCCGCCGCCGAATCCGATCTGGACGAGGTGGACGACGACCGCGAGGCGCTGGTAAGTGCGCATGAGAGTTGGCCCGGTTACTTCACCGAGCGCCCCCGGACAGACGACGCCGACGACGCCGACTCCAGTCTCAACCGCCGCTATACCTTCGACACCTTCATCATCGGGGCCTCGAATAGGTTCGCCCACGCCGCGGCCCTGGCCATCGCCGAAGCGCCGGCGCGGGCCTACAATCCGCTCTTCATCTGGGGGGAGTCCGGACTGGGCAAAACCCACCTGCTCCACGCTGCCGGCAACTATGCCCAGCGACTGTTTCCGGGTATGCGGGTGAAGTACGTCTCCACCGAGGAATTCACCAACGACTTCATCAACTCGCTGCGCGATGACCGCAGGGTGGCCTTCAAGCGGAGCTACCGCGATATTGACGTCCTCCTGGTGGATGACATCCAGTTCATTGAGGGCAAAGAGGGCATCCAGGAAGAGTTCTTCCACACGTTCAACACCCTGCACAACGCCAACAAACAAATTGTCATCTCCTCGGACCGACCGCCCAAACAACTGGCAACCCTCGAGGACCGGTTGCGTACGCGCTTCGAGTGGGGGCTGATCACCGATGTGCAGCCACCCGAACTCGAGACCCGTATCGCCATCCTGCGTAAAAAAGCTCAGATGGAACGACTCGATGTCCCAGACGACGTGCTCGAACTCATCGCCAGCAGCATTGAACGCAACATCCGCGAACTTGAGGGTGCACTGATCCGGGTCACGGCATTCGCGTCGCTGAACAAGACGCCGATTAATTCCGCCCTTGCTGAGATCGTGTTGCGCGACCTGATTGCTGACGCCGGCACCATGCAGATCAGCGCCGCTGTCATCATGGCCGCAACCGCCGAATACTTCGACACCAGTGTTGAGGAACTACGCGGACCGGGAAAGACGCGCGCGCTTGCCCAATCCCGCCAAATCGCGATGTATCTGTGCCGCGAGCTCACCGACCTCTCCCTGCCTAAAATTGGCCAGGCCTTCGGTCGTGACCACACCACGGTGATGTACGCCCAGCGCAAAATCCTCAACGAGATGGGCGACCGGCGCGAGGTTTTCGATCATGTCAAGGAACTCACAACGAGGATTCGCCAGCGATCCAAGCGCTGATTCTAAAAAACTTTGGGCACATAGGTATCACGCGTCACAGCGATCAACTGTTCATAACTTGTGGATAATCCCCGTGGACATAGCTACACCCCACACGACCAGCGGGGACAACCGGAATTGCTACACAACCATCCGCGCCCAACGGGCGATCCATCCACACGGCATCCACAGCCCAACACCGTCGTCCAGCAGGCCGGTACCCACACGGCCAACAGCTTGCACAGGCCCTATTACTACTGCTGTTATCTATTCATTGATTTCCTTTTAGAAGAACACCCCTGGGGAAAACGTGCCGGCAGCCGCCCGCAACCACATTCCAGTGCCAACATGACCCGCGCCGATTAGCTTTCAAGTTGGGCCGCGACACTCTACGGTTGGTCATCGAACGGCTGTTTTCCGATGCCGTTAACGGTGTGACGAAGGGACCCTATCGACGTGGCGACCACGCTGGTTGACTCCGATCTGAAGTTTCGCTTAGTTCGGGAGGACTTCGCCGACGCGGTGGCCTGGGTCGTCCGGATCCTGCCGAGTAAACAGCCGTCGCGGCCCATCCTCGCCGGCGTGCTGATCACCGGGTCCGATGCAGGTTTGACGATCACCGGGTTTGATTCCGATGTCTCCGCCGAAGTTCAGGTTCCGGCC
Source organism: Mycobacteriaceae bacterium (assembly GCA_037138275.1). Lineage (GTDB taxonomy): Bacteria > Actinomycetota > Actinomycetes > Mycobacteriales > Mycobacteriaceae > Mycobacterium. The sequence continues at coordinate 20,380 of JBAXIR010000017.1, forward strand.
GAAATAGGTTCTCCGGGAGCGGTTTTGGTATCCGGCCGTCTGCTGTCCGATATCACTCGATCACTGCCGGCCAAACCCGTCGAGGTCAGTGTCGAGGGCTCCCGGATGCTGCTGAGCTGCGGTAGTGCGAAGTTCACGCTTCCCACCATGCCGGTTGAGGATTACCCCACATTGCCAACGTCGCCGGCAGAGACGGGCGTTGTTTCCGCGGATCTGTTCGCCGAGGCGGTCGGGCAGGTTGCGGTAGCCGCTGGCCGCGACGACACGATCGCGATGCTCACCGGTATCCGGCTGGAGATCTCCGGCTCGAAGGTCGTTTTAGCGGCCACCGACAGATTCCGGCTGGCGGTTCGAGAGCTCACCTGGTCGACCACCGCTGCTGATGTTGATGCTGCGGTATTGGTGCCGCACAAAATGTTGGCGGAGGCCGCGAAGGCGGTCACCTCGGGATCGGATGTGCACCTTGCCCTGGGCACCGGTGCAGATGTGGGCGACGCCAGATTGCTCGGGATCCGTAGCGCCAGCCAGCGCAGCACGACGAGCCTGTTGGAAAACGAGTTCCCGAAGTTTCGCCAGCTGCTACCAGCCGAGCACACCGCTCTGGCCACGATCGGTGTGGCGGAACTGTCGGAGGCCATCAAGCGTGTGGCGATCGTCGCCGAGCGTGGTGCCCAGATTCGGATGGAGTTCGGCCCGGATTCGGTTCAGCTGTCTGCCGCGGCGGATGGTTTGGGGTCGGCTGAGGAGGAACTGCCCGTGGAGTTCGCCGGAGAACCCCTGACCATTGCCTTCAACCCGAACTACCTGGTCGACGGGTTGGCGTCGCTGCATTCTGATCGGGTCACGTTTGGTTTCACCACGGCCAGCAAACCGGCCGTGCTGCGCCCCGCCGGTGAGGGTGCGCCTGAACACACCGGCCCCGGTCCTTTTCCTGCTGGCCAGACTGACTATGTCTATCTGTTGATGCCGGTTCGGCTACCCGGCTAGTCGGTAATCTGAGGAAAGAAATGCATATGGGACGGCGCGCGGCGATCGACGGGCACAGAGCCACTCGCATTTTGCTGTTCGGCTGATCAGATGCATGTCCGTCACATCGCGCTACGGGATTTCCGATCATGGGCGGAGCTTGATCTGGAGTTGACGCCGGGGCGGACAGTGTTCGTCGGACCCAATGGGTTCGGCAAGACCAATCTCGTTGAGGCACTGTGGTTTTGCGCAACTTTGGGTTCGCATCGGGTATCAACTGACGCCCCGCTGATCCGGGCCGGCGCCGAACGCGCAATCGTGTCGACGATCGTGGTCAGCGAAGGTCGGGAGTTGGCCGTGGACCTCGAGATTGCTGCTGGCCGGGCAAATAAGGGCCGGCTTAACCGGTCACCGGTCCGAAGTACCCGCGAGATACTGGGAGCTGTGCGGGCAGTCTTGTTCGCCCCCGAGGACCTTGCCCTGGTCCGCGGCGACCCCGCGGAACGCAGGCGCTACCTCGACGAACTGGCCACTGTGCGGCGCCCCCGCATCGCGGCCGTGCGCGCCGACTACGACAAGGTGCTCAAACAGCGAGCCGCACTGCTCAAGTCGGCCGGCGGCGGGAGGTTCCGCACAGAGTCGGGGGTGTTGGAAACACTGGATGTTTGGGACGGCCACCTCGCCGCCAACGGTGCTCAACTGATGGCGGCTCGGCTCGATCTGGTGAACCAACTCGCGCCGGAGGTCGAGAAGGCCTATCAGTTGCTGGCCCCGGCGTCGCGGCCCGCCGCGATCGCCTACCGGTCGAGTATCGATACTGCCGACCTCGATAGAGCCGGGGACACCGACTATCTGGAGGCGGCTCTGCTCGACGCCCTCGCTCGCCGCCGTAACGCGGAATTGGAACGCGGCATGTGTTTGGTCGGACCGCACCGCGACGATCTCGAATTGCGGCTGGGCGATCAGCCGGCCAAGGGGTTCGCCAGCCACGGCGAGTCCTGGTCGGTGGCGTTGGCATTGCGGTTGGCGTCCTATGAGCTGCTCCGCGCAGAAGGTAGCGAGCCGGTACTGATTCTCGACGATGTGTTCGCCGAACTCGATAACGCACGACGCCGTGCACTAGCCGGCGTCGCAGCGACGGCCGAGCAGGTGCTCGTCACCGCCGCCGTCGGCGAGGACATCCCCGAGGACTGGGACGCCACCCGGATCGGCATCACGCTCCGCGACGACGAAACCGGCCGCGCCTCGGCGGTGACACCGTGACCGAAGACGACCTCCCCGCTCGTCCACCCGACCCCGCACCCGGTGACGTGTCCGGGGACCTTCCAACCCCGCCGGAGCACCTGGCCGCCTTACCCGGGATGGATCTGGTACGCCGCGCACTCGAAGAGGCCCGGTCTGCCGCCCGCGGCATGGGTAAGGAAGTCGGCCGTGGCCGCACCTCGCCGAACGCGCGCCGAAACACCGCACGAGACAGCCGACGGCGCTGGTCTGGGGCTGGTCCGGATGCCCGCGACCCGCAACCACTGGGTCGCGCCACCCGTGATCTGGCCGAAACCAACGGTTGGTCGCCGCGGGTCGCTGAAGGAACCGTGTTCGCCCAGTGGGCCACTGTCGTCGGGGAACAGATCGCCGAGCACGCCCAGCCCACCGTTCTGCGCGGCGGCGTGCTCAGTGTCTCGGCCGAGTCGACAGCCTGGGCCACCCAGTTACGGATGGTGCAGGCGCAGTTGCTGGCAAAGATCGCCGCGGCGGTCGGCGATGGCGTCGTGACCGCGTTGAAAATCACCGGGCCCACCGCTCCGTCGTGGCGCAAAGGCCCGTGGCATATCTCCGGCCGCGGCCCCCGGGATACCTACGGCTGAACCCCCTTATCACAGTCGCCTCAGAGCCACAGGGAGGTCGCTGGCGCGCGCGTCAAGCGTCCGGAGGCATCTTCACCCGAGATATTCCGTGCACGGCGCAATTAGGTGTGCAGAAACGCCGATGCTGAATCGGTCCTGTCCCCCCTTCCCGGTAGACTGTGATTAAACGTTCGAGCGGCCGCCCGTCGCTCGCCTGCTAATTCTGAGGAGATCTGTTCGATCGTGGCTGCCCCGAAGAAGAAAAAAGACGACGAATACGGTGCAGGCTCCATCAAGATCCTCGAAGGGCTTGAGGCTGTCCGTAAACGTCCCGGAATGTATATCGGCTCAACCGGCAGACGCGGACTACACCATCTGGTCTGGGAGGTTGTCGACAACGCCGTCGACGAGGCGATGGCTGGATTTGCCGATCAGGTCGACGTCCGGCTTCTCGACGACGGTGGCGTGGAAGTCACCGATAACGGCCGCGGCATCCCGGTGGCGATGCACGAGTCCGGTGTCCCGACCATCGACGTGGTCATGACGGTCCTGCATGCCGGCGGAAAGTTCGAGGAAGGCGCCTACCAGGTCTCAGGCGGCCTGCACGGGGTCGGCGTATCGGTGGTCAACGCACTGTCTACCCGGCTCGAGGCTGATATCTGCCGCGACGGCTCCCAGTGGTTCCAGACCTATGACAATTCCATCCCCGGCAGTATCAAGCAGGGCGAGGCCACCGAGAAGAGCGGCAGCACGATCCGATTTTGGGCTGATCCGAATATCTTCGAAACCACCGATTACGACTTCGACACCGTCGAGCAGCGCCTGCGCGAGATGGCCTTCCTGAATAAGGGCCTGACCATCAATCTCACCGACGAAAGAGTGACCCCGGAGGAAGTCGTCGACGAGGTGGTCAGCGACACCGCCGAGGCTCCCAAGTCAGCGGAAGAGCTCGCAGCCGAGAAGTCCGCGCCGGCAAAGAAGGTCATGCACCGCACCTTCCACTACGCCGATGGCCTAGTCGACTTCGTCAAGCACATCAATCGCACCAAGCAGGCGATCACCAACAGCATTGTGGGCTTCTCCGGTAAGGGAGAGGGCCACGAGGTTGAGGTCGCGATGCAGTGGAACTCGGGCTACTCCGAGTCCGTCCACACCTTCGCCAACACCATCAACACCCACGAGGGCGGTACGCACGAGGAGGGGTTCCGGGCTGCTCTGACCACCGTGGTCAACAAGTACGCCAAGGACAAGAAGATCCTCAAGGAGAAGGATCCGAACCTTACCGGCGACGATATCCGAGAGGGCTTGGCCGCGGTGGTTTCGGTGAAGGTCGCCAATCCGCAGTTCGAGGGCCAGACCAAAACCAAACTTGGCAACACCGAGGTCAAGTCCTTCGTGCAGAAGATCTGCAACGAGCAGTTGACGCACTGGTTCGAAGCTAACCCGTCGGATGCCAAAACCATTCTGAACAAAGCGGTTTCATCGGCCCAGGCCCGGATGGCCGCTCGCAAGGCCCGCGAGCTTGTGCGGCGCAAGAGCGCCACCGATATCGGCGGCCTGCCTGGAAAGCTGGCTGACTGCCGGTCCACCGATCCCAAGCAGTGCGAACTGTATGTGGTGGAAGGTGACTCGGCCGGCGGCTCTGCCAAGAGCGGCCGCGACTCGATGTTCCAGGCCATCCTGCCACTGCGTGGCAAGATCATCAACGTCGAGAAGGCCCGCATCGACCGAGTTCTGAAGAACACCGAAGTCCAGTCGATCATCACCGCGCTGGGCACCGGTATCCACGACGAGTTCGACCTCACCAAACTCCGGTACCACAAGATCGTCCTGATGGCCGACGCCGACATTGACGGCCAGCACATCACCACGCTGCTGTTGACACTGCTGTTCCGTTTCATGAAGCCGCTGATTGAGAGCGGTCACGTCTACCTCGCCCAGCCGCCGCTTTACAAACTGAAGTGGCAGCGCAGTGAGCATGAATTCGTCTACACCGAACGCGAGCGCGACGCCGTGCTGGAGGCGGGGCTGACAGCGGGTAAGAAGATCAACAAAGACGACGGAATCCAGCGTTACAAGGGCCTCGGCGAGATGGATGCCAAGGAACTGTGGGAGACAACCATGGACCCTGCGGCCCGACTGCTCCGCCAGATCACCCTCGACGATGCGGCCGCCGCCGATGAGTTGTTCTCGATCCTGATGGGTGAGGACGTCGAAGCGCGCCGAAGCTTCATCACCCGCAACGCCAAAGACGTTCGCTTTCTTGACGTTTAGCCATTAGTGCTCATACGCCCCGATAGAGGATCAGATGACTGACACCACGCTACCGCCCGACGGACCTCCCGCAGACCGGGTCGAACCGGTCGACATCCAGCAGGAGATGCAGAACAGCTACATCGATTACGCGATGAGCGTCATCGTTGGGCGCGCGCTGCCCGAGGTGCGAGATGGACTCAAGCCGGTGCATCGCCGGGTGCTCTATGCGATGTACGACTCCGGGTTCCGCCCGGACCGCAGCCACGCCAAGTCGGCACGTTCGGTCGCCGAGACGATGGGCAACTATCACCCGCACGGCGACTCCTCGATCTACGACACCCTGGTCCGGATGGCGCAGCCCTGGTCGCTGCGCTATCCGCTAGTCGACGGGCAGGGCAACTTCGGCTCGCCGGGTAA
>JBAXIR010000018.1:0-25845 GCA_037138275.1 Mycobacteriaceae bacterium
CCGACGGCTTCCCCGGCCGGGGTTGGCTCCGCCAGCCGACGAGTTACTCCGATCGTGAGTGGATTCTGGAAATCGCGCGGCAGTACCGGACCCTGGACCGGAGCATCGTAGCGCTCAGGGGCGACGACGACGCAGAACTCTCCGCGGACGGCGCCAACGCCGCCGAGGGCTGACGCAGGGGGCTGAACAGGCGCCGTTATCGGCGCCGGCGACTATGCGTCGAGTCGCTCTCGGCGGCGCAACTCGTCGACCTTCTCGGCAACGTCGCGCTGGGCCTCCGGGGACAGGCCGATGGTGCGTGCGGCGATCCGACGAACTCCGTCGTCGCGCATGCTCGCAAGGAAGGTCAACTCCCTGTCCAACTTCTCGTAGTAATCGTCGTCGGTGAAGAATTCCGGCTTGATGCGGAAGAAGTTGGCGAGTGCGGTCATGGTGGTCGCCGACGGGTTGGTTCGATTGCCCGAACGCAACTGCGAAAGGTAGGGCGCCGACATGGTCACGCCCTCCGATTTCAGTGCGGCGATCACTTCCGCGGAGGTGTGCGGCCCCCGACCCGGCGGGTAGACCGTGTCGAACAGGCGATTCAGCCGTGCTGAGAACGTTGTGCTCATCGAAAACCTCCGGATACGAACAAGGAGCTTCTAAGACCCTCTACGTGTTTGCTGCCTAATGTAGCGGCAAGGTGACCAAATCGCCAAGCGCAAACACCAGCCGACCCCAATATCGGGTCGTCGGACTGGGCGAGGGCAAACCTTGGGCCACTGCGGCGTCGGACGCCGAACTGCAAAAACTGTGCTAAAGCTGAGAGAAATGGACGACAGGTCGCGATTAGATCGGCGACGCGGCGTCCATAAAATCGGTTTCAATGCAGGCGGAGCGAACTCGGCTGGCAACTGTTCCCTCCCGCGGCACCGCGTCCTTGTTAGTTTGCTGAGAAATTTCAGTCGCCGTTAAGCCTGCTATCAGATTTACGATTGCCCCGGGCTGGCCGGCTGGCAGGGGCCCGCTCACTACGAGGCGAGGAGCATGGCCAGGATCGCGGTGTCCGGATGGCTGATCGGGTCCACCCCGACGCGGCTGACCATACTCGTCACCGTGCCGTCGGCCTCCGCCTCCACCCAGGCGGCGCGATGTTCCAGGCCCAGATAGGGCAATCCGGGCAGCAGCACGCACCCTGATGCGGCGCCCGAGCACTCCGGCAGGGACGGCGTCGTTTCCGAGGGCGGGTGAAGCAGGATCAGTGCGGGCGGTTGCTTGTCGGCGAAATAGCCCGGCGCGATCGCCGTCTGGCCGACAACCGTGCCCTCGGCCAAGACCAGACCCACGGTGCCGGGCGCAGGGACTTCCGGAAGTTCCTCGCGCACGCCGAAAATCGTTGTGGTGGAGAGCAATCCTGGCACCGAAGCAACACGGACCGCGACCATCAGTAGCTGAGCCCACTCCTTGGTGGAGTTCGGCCAGCGGCCCGACACCACGAAGCCCTTGAGGCACCCCCGGGAATGGAAGGGGGATATTTCCACCGCACATCCTGAGTTGCTGTCCATCTCGCCTCCTCGGATCGCTCGCATCAGCATGAGCCACCGGGTGCCGGCGCACAACAGGACACGACGGCAGATGCGTAAAGGCGCAAACGCTGACGAGGGGCGCCGCGCTGTCGCGCGACGCCCCGGCGTAGACGATCCATCAGCCGAAGATGAGCCCTTTGGTCTTCGTGGTCGCTGCTGTGAAGCGCTTTTGGACGTCCGCCCAATTCACTACGTTCCAGAAAGCCTTGACGTAGTCGGCTTTGACGTTCTTGTACTGGAGGTAGAAGGCGTGCTCCCACATATCCACCTGCAGCAACGGGATGATGCCCAGCGGCACGTTCGCCTGCTGGTCGTAGAGTTGGAAAGTGAGCAGCCGCTCACCCAGGCTGTCGTAGCCGAACACCGCCCATCCCGAACCCTGTAGGCCGTTGGCGGCCGCGGTGAACTGCGCCCGGAACTTATCGAATGAGCCGAATGCGTCGTCAATAGCTGCTGCCAGATCCCCGGTCGGCTTGTCTCCGCCGTTGGGGGACAAGTTCTTCCACCAGATCGAGTGGTTGACGTGACCGCCGAGGTGGAAGCCGAGGTTCTTCTCGTTGAGGAATATGGCGGCGTGGTCGTCGTTGGCCCGCGCCTCTTCGAGTTTAGCGACGGCGGCATTGGCTCCCGCGACGTAGGCGGCGTGATGCTTGCTGTGGTGTAACTCGTTGATCTGGCCTGAGATGTGGGGCTCCAATGCGCCGTAGTCCCAGTCCAATTCGGGCAAGGTGTAGTCAGCCACGAAGTTCCTTCCTAGATATCTTGTGAGCAGCGGTCGACGAGCCACTGAACCACTTACATTGCTCTATGGCCGCTCACACCGCAAGAACAGTGCCGGTGCGCAGTTTGTCGGCGCGCGCTCGGCGCGCTGTCGTCCCAGAACGGGTCGTCCCAGATCAGGTCGTCTCAGAACAGGTCGTCTCAGAACAGAACGACCAGCGCGAGGATACCCAGCAAGACCAGCGCGATGATTGCGGCCCGCATGGCGGCGACCTGATAGGACCGACTGCACGTGGTCGAACTCGCCCAGGGGGAAACCTGGGCGGCGGACGCCTCAACCGGTTGGGCCGCCATCAGAATGTCTCGGCTTTCGTGTTCAACTAACCATCCCCTTGTCGGCCAGTGAAGTTTGTCACAGCCGTTGAAGCGCGATCGCGAGCATAGCGGCTAATTCGACGGCGTTCAAAGAATCGCTTCCCGACGTGACCGCCGAAGCGACGACAGGGGTCACCGCGGGCCGCGTCTAAAGATCGGCGCGTCGTGCGGCGCGTCGCGGCCGCGGTGCGGACTGTTAGCCCGGCAATGCACTTCGCTCCATGGCTCGGGCACCTGTTAGTCAGCTACTTGAATAGTCCGCGAGTTATCCACAGACCTACCCGCCGCACGGCAATCGGATGCCTGTTCAGAGGGGATTCGCCGGGGCCGGCGGGTGTGCATAGACCTGTGGAAATTGTGGATAGGACCGATATTGCTATGCGGTCGGCAACACGAAATAGGCACTCTGTGCCGCAACAGCGCCCGGAAAACGGTGCGCGAAAGAAATGACGAGCTACTAGCTGCCCGTGAAGAACAACTAGCTCGGTGGATAGCGCCCGGTCTGGCGGCAATCGTCGTCCACTCGCGGCACCCTGGCTAGGCTGATGCGGTGATTCAGGTGTGCTCCCGGTGCGGGACACGGTGGAACGTGCGGGACAGCCGCCGGGTGTGGTGTCCGCGGTGCAATGGTCCGCTGCTCGCGCCATCCGTGGTGCCACCGCCGTACGCGGCGAGCAACCCCGCGGGTCGCTCGGCCGCTCGTGATCCGCGGCAACGTGTCGCGGCCAGACTTCCCGCGGGCTACCGCTGGATCGCTGTGCGGCCCGGCCCGCCGCCACCGGCCCGATTCAATCGTCGACCGCTGGGCCCCACCCCCCGATATCGCAGTGTCCCGCGTTGGGGATTGGTTGACCGCGTCGCGCCAAGCGCAACCGCCGCAGAACACGCGCTACGACGACATGCATCGGCCACCGCGGTAAGGGCCACACTGTTGGCGGCAGCAGCGGTATTCGGTCTCGCGGCGTTGGCTCATATTTTGCGGTACCTGCTCCTGCTCATCAACCGCACCGTGCTGCTGCCGCCCTTGGTCGCCAATGGAACGCTGTTGATGGGCGTGCTGGTCAGCCTGGCGGCGATGGTTTCGGTGATCGTCACCGCCGCGGTCATGACCTCGTGGCTGATCGGGCGCCGCGCCGAGGTGTTCGGCTACCTCGGTCACGACGATCCGCGAACGGAGTGGCAGCTGTGGGCCGGTTGCATGACGCCCGTGGTGAATTTGGTGTGGGCGCCGATCTTTCTGATCGAACTGGCCCATGCCGAGCAGTCCCAGGCACGGCTGCGCGGCCCGATCACGATGTGGTGGATCGGCTGGATCTTTTCGACGGCGATCTCAGCGTGGGCGATCTGGACCAGTTCAGCCACTGATGCCCAGGGGATCGCCGACAACACCGTCACGGTGATCATCGCCTACCTCGCGGGACTTGCGATCCTGCTACTGCTGTGGCGGGTGTTCGACGGATTCGACCGCAAGTCGGTCCAACGCTCGCTGCACCGCTGGGTTGTGGTGCCCCAGGATCACCTCACTGCGGATGATGCATCGACGGATCAGATCGCTGGAGACGATTCGAGCGCCCCACCCGTCGACGCAGTCGATGGTGATGACGCCGACTTGGTGTCGGCCGTTGAGTCTGGGCATCGGGAACCGGCAGCGTAGGAGCATGTCGTCGGCCGCCGCACCGCACGGGCAACACCCCCCCTTTGTTGTGGCCCACCGTGGCGCCTCGGCCGATCGTCCTGAACACACCCTGGCTGCCTATCAACTGGCGTTGGAAGAGGGTGCCGATGGGGTCGAATGCGATGTACGACTCACCCTCGACGGTCACCTGGTCTGTGTGCACGATCGGCGGGTTGAACGGACCTCGACCGGCACCGGTCTTGTCAGTGATATGACGCTGGCTGAACTGAAGCAATTCGATTGGGGCGCTTGGCATACCAGTTGTCGCCCAGAGAGCAACCTCGGTCATACCGGTCTACTCACACTTGATGAATTGCTGCGACTGGTTCTCGATTGGAGCCGGCCGGTAAAGGTTTTCATCGAAACTAAACACCCGGTGCGCTACGGCGCTCTCGTCGAGAGCAAGGTGTTGGCGTTGCTGCACCGGTACGGTATCGCCTCGCCGGCTTCAGCGGATCTGTCCCGCGCTGTGGTGATGTCCTTTTCGGCGGCAGCGGTGTGGCGTATTCGTCGCGCGGCTCCCATGTTGCCCACCGTTCTACTCGGCGAGACCTCGCGCTATCTCGGTGGCGGCGCGGCCACGACAGTCGGTGCGACCGCGGTGGGTCCGTCCATCGCCACGTTGCGCGAACACCCTGATCTGGTCGACCGGGCTGCCGCGCAGGGTCGTGCGATGTACTGCTGGACCGTCGACCATTACGAGGATGTGGAGTTCTGCCGTGACATCGGGGTCGGTTGGATCGCCACCAACCATCCCGGCCGCACGAAGGCGTGGTTGCGCAACGGTGTGACCGGACCGGGCAAGGGCTAGCGCCGAACTCACGGCTGGGCGTCGAGTACCTGCTGCGGGATAGGTGAATCGGTACGCAGTGCATCGAAGAGGGCGGTGGCGGCCCCGGTGTCCCAGATCAGGACCGAACCCGAGTCGTTTCCGGTGAAGTCGCCGATCGGCACCGTGACGGTGTCCGGGGAGCCATGCAGTGCCCAGCCCAGCCGGGCGAGATTCCACACATGTGTGTCCTGGTCGACCGTCAGCGCCGCCACCGCGGCGTGCGGTGCTGCGTACCAGCGCCACGGGTTGAGCCAGACGGCTGGATCGCCGGCGCGGTGCAGCAGGGCCGACATGAATTCGCGTTGGTGCAACATCCGATCCAGATCGGCCCGGGGGGTGGCGCGGCTTCGGACGTAGCCGAGGGCGTTTCGCCCGTCGAGCGTCTGGCAACCGGCCGCAAGGTCGATGCCGGCGAGTGGATCGGTGATCGGCTCCGGTGGACAGATCTCGACACCGCCGAGCGCGTCAACGATCGCCCCGAACCCGCCGAAACCGATTTCCGCGTAGTGGTCGAGTCGGAGTCCGGTGGCCTGCTCGACGGTGTGCGCCAGCAGAGCGCCGCCGCCTTCGGCGAAGGCCGCGTTGATCTTGTCGGTGCCGTATCCGGGAATGTCCACATAGGAGTCGCGGGGAATCGAGACCATGGTCGCCGGTTGGTTCGAGCCAAGGTGCGGGATGTGGACCAGCAGGATGGTGTCGGTGCGACTGCTGCCCAGGTCGCCACCGGTGGACAACTCGTCCTGCTGCTGTGGGCTCAGGTCTCCTCGGCCGTCGGAACCGACCAGCATCCAGTTGGTGCCGCTCGCGGCGGCGGGCCGGTCGGGGTATTCGACGAATACCGGGATCCGCCGCAGCGATGACTCGACCCAGATAGTGATACTCAGAGCGGAAATCACCGCGACTAGACCAAAGGCAATGGCGCCCAATCGAACTCGCCTACCCCAGCGGACTTTCTTCTGTGGTTTGCCCCGAGGAGGTTTCGGGGAACGCGCGGGCCCCGTCGCCGCTGGTGTTGGCCTGGGTGGTGTTGGCCTGGGTGGTGTCGACCTTGGCGCCTTCGGCGGCGGTGCCGTTGGTCGCGCAGGTGGTGGTGGCGCCGGCTGTGCTGGTTGCAGAGACTGTGATTGCCGTGGCGACGACGACTGCCGCGTCGGCGGGACGGGCCATGCCGGCCGGGGCGGATGGGGCGGCGCGGGCCGTCGCGGCGGTTGCGCGGGCCGCCTAGGCGTCGGGGGTGGCAGCGCGGGTTCACGCCGGATGAACTGCGCGGGTTCGCGCGGCATCGGCGGAGGTTGGCCGACTCTCGGAATCCGATCAGTCGGCGGATCCTCGTCCGGTGGCCGCCGCATGGTCATGAGAGCCAGCTGAGGTGGCCGGATAACAGTGCGTATCCGACGAACGCCACGGAGTCGATGATCCCGTGCGCGAGCACCAGCGGCCACAGTCGACCGGTGCGGCACCAGGCGTAACCGAACACCAGGCCCATCACCACGTTGCCCAGTCCGGCGCCAAAGCCTTGATATAGGTGGTAGACGCCGCGTAGGACGCCGGATGTCCACACCGCTGCGGATTGCGTCAATCCCAATTGCCGCAGCCTGGTGATCAGGAAACCCACCACCACGACCTCTTCGGCGAAGCCGTTGGCAAATGCCGCCAGGATGAGCACTGGGATTCGCCACCACGAGCTGTTCAGGGCCGACGGCTCGACCTCGGCGTTCATGCCCAGCGTTCGGGCCGCCAGATAGAACAGCAGCCCTGGGACGCCGATGAGTGCCGCCAGAGCGATCCCGCCCAAAACATCTGGGCGCCAACGTAACCGGCCGAGTCCGATACCCGCCGGGCTGATTCCACTGCGCCACAGCAGGTAAAGCGCCAGCGCGCCCCATGCCAACAGTTGTCCGACCGAGACCAGGTTGAGGCCCAGGTTGATCAAGTCGTAGCGGGACTGGTTCGGGTTGAGCCGCACTCGGTAGCCGGGAAGTCCGGAGAGAACCGCGTCCGCCAGTTGCAGGACGGCAATCATGGCGCTGACGCCGAACGTCACGGCCAGCATCACCGCGACCTCGACGCGCATGGCCCGCCGGTCGACTTCACCGAACTCGCCGTGGGTGGCGCTCACCGAGACCACGGTAGCGGTCGGTCGGCCCGGAGCGGACTCGCCGGGCTCGCAAGCCCGGACCCGATAGGGTTGCGATGTGGCTCGCATCGCCTACCTCGGACCAGAGGGAACGTTCACCGAAGCGGCACTGCTGGAGATGACCGCCGCGGGAGTGGTGCCGGGTGGGGGAGAAATACACCCCGAACCGGCGGAGACAAACCAGTCTGCACTCGAGGCTGTCCGCTCCGGCGCCGCGGATTTCGCATGTGTGCCGATCGAGAACTCGATCGAAGGAAGCGTGCTGCCCACCCTGGACAGCCTGGCTGTCGGATCGCCTTTGCAGATCTACGCAGAACTCACCCTCGACGTGTCCTTCAGCATCGTCACGCGCCCCGGCGTCAGCATCGAACAGGTGCGAAGCGTGGCAGCGTTTCCGGTCGCCGCCGCCCAGGTACGCCAGTGGCTGGCCGCCCATCTCCCGGGGGCCGAACTCGTGGCGGCGAATTCCAACGCGGCCGCAGCCCTCGACGTCGTCGCCGACCGCGCCGATGCCGGGGTCAGCACTGCACTGGCCGCGCAACGCTATGGCTTGGCCACGCTTGCCGACGGTGTCGTTGATGAACCCAACGCACGTACCCGTTTCGTGCTTGTCGGTCGCCCCGGTTGTCCGCCCGTGCGCACCGGTGCCGACCGGACTTCCGTGGTGCTGCGGATCGACCACGCACCGGGGGTTCTGGTGTCGGCGATGAACGAGTTCGGCATTCGCGATATCGACCTGACCCGCATCGAATCCCGGCCCACTCGAACCAGCCTGGGTACCTATGTGTTCTTTCTCGATTGCGTGGGCCACATCGATGACAGCGCGGTGGCGGAGGCACTCAAGGCACTGCACCGCCGTTGTGCCGATGTCCGCTATCTGGGGTCGTGGCCGACCGGTGCCGCGGCCGGTGCGCTGCCACCGCAACTGGATGATGCCGATCGATGGTTGGCCCGATTGCGCGACGGCGGGTCATGAGCGGTCGGCTGATCCTCGTTCGACACGGCCAGTCGCTCGGCAATGTGGAACGCCGTCTGGATACCAGACCGCCGGGCGCCGAACTGACCGACCTCGGCCGGGAGCAGGCGCGTAAATTCGCCCGCTCCCTGCGTGATTCGCCCGGACTCCTGCTGCATTCGACTGCTCGTCGTGCGGCGCAGACCGCGCACGAAATCAGCGCCGAATGTGCCGTGCTCCCAAGCGAAGTCGATGCGATCTATGAGGTTCAGGCCGGCCATTTGGAGAATCGAGGCGACGACGACGCCATCGCGGAGTTCAACGGCGTTTATCAACGCTGGCTTGAGGGTGAGCTCGACGTGTCCATGCCCGGGGGAGAGTGCGGCAACGATGTGCTCGACCGCTATCTGCCGGTGCTCACCGGTCTACGGCTGCGGTATCTCGACGACGACGACTGGACCGGCGACATCGTCGTTGTCAGTCACGGCGCGGCCATTCGGCTTGCCTGCGCGACGCTGGCCGGGGTCGACGGCAGCTTCGTCCTCGACCACCACCTGGCCAATACCGAGGCGGTGGTACTGATGCCGATCACCGATGGCCGCTGGAGTTGCGTGCAATGGGGCTCGCGAACCCCGCCGTTCTACCCGGAACCGGATGTGCACCCGGTCGAGGATGCACTGCGTGCCCTCGACCCGATGGGTTGAGCGCCCTCAGATCACCAGGCGACGCTCGCCGCGGTCGCCGCACTCGCATCCGATGGCTTCGCAGTCGACTTCCAGAGCGTGCATGAGCACCTCCGGATGCGCGCAGTCTGCTTCGGTGCACTGCCGATGCGCACCGTGATGGCGGATCAGGGTGCCGTGACAGTGCGGTTGCCCGACCAGACATTCGCGGCACTCATTCCCTGGAACTTTTCCTGCCGTGCCTTTCCCAACCGTGCCTTTCACTACCATTCCTTTTATTAACACTGCAGAGCGCAACGGCCCAGCTGCCGCGCCGTTCGTGGCAGGCCGCGCTGCGTGAGCACTGCGAACGAGTTGTCCCCGGTTATGGCGTTCTATCCGGCCTGCGGCGCGGCCGCTCGGGCTTCCTCGCGACCGTCCGGCAGGCGGAAACACCATGCAGCGACGTATAGTTGAGCACGTCAGCCCGTATGAACGGGCCCAGAAAGCAGGGGACTGAAGATATGATGCCAGCACGTTTGACCAGGCAGCTCGCACTCGCGGCAGGCGGGGTCGCCATTGTCGGTATGGGAGCACTTACGGCCTGTAGCACGTCAACCAAGGACAAGCCCACCGAAGCGCCCTCGTCGCCGAGTTCGAGCGCTCCGGCCTCGCCGTCGAACGCGCCGTCGCCCACCGAGAAGGCAGTGGGCCCGGGCGGGAACAACTCCTTCTCGCCGACGGTCAAGGCTCGGCCGGCGCCCACGGGTCTGCCGGGCAACGTCATCACGGGCGGGTGATCCGGAACGGGTGAATTCGGCTGAATTGAGAATGCAGCCGATGTCGGCCCGATCTTTGGGGCGAACGGTGATCGCGGTACTCCTTACCGCGATCACCGTCACTTCTTTTCTGGTGCTGTCGGGTCGGTGGGGACCGTCACCGTCGACTGCGGTTGACCGGATCACCGGTCCGTACGCGGGACTGCTCCAAGACTCAACGGATCTCGGCCCGGCCCGCGGCGACCACGTGCAGGTGACTGCGGCGTTGCATGGCAGCGCCCGGCCTGCCGTGTTGATTGGCTGGGCCGAACGCCATCACCTGTCGGTGCGCTGGCGGCCGGACGATCGCTGGGCGATCATCGACGGAGCCCCGGCGGCCGTGGCGCAGGCCTTCGGTGTCGACGTGCACGACTATCGCGGTCGGCGCGGGCAGCTGTTCTACGCCTCGCCCCAGCAGCCGCCGGTTCCCAACCCCGTGCGCGCCGAGGTGGCCGAATTGGGTCGCATCCTCAGCTATACACCGCACCGCGAAGCTAGACCGCCGGTCATGCCTCTGGAGGTGCCGGCGCAAGGTCTCGCACCAGAGGCCCTATTGCGCACCTACAACATCGGGCCGCTGCGGGACGGTGGTTACACGGGCAAGGGCGTCACTGTCGTCGTGTTTGCCTTCGATGGTTTCGATCAGGCTGATCTGGATCTGTATTCGACGACGTTCAACCTGCCGAAGTTCACCCCCGAGGTGGTCGGCGGTCAACCGCCGGCCCGTCGTGGGGAAGCCACGATGGACCTCGAGGCCATCCATGCCATCGCGCCGGATGCCAAGAAGGTCCTCGTCAACGCCCGGCCGACAGTGGAGGGCGGGGGGTCCTACGAGAAGATCGCGACGATGATGGAACAGGCCGACCGCGCATATCCGGGTGCGGTGTGGAGTTTCTCCATCGGTTGGGGTTGCGACAAGTTGATCACCGCAGCCGACCTCGCTCCGGCCCGCGCAGCCCTGGTTGCTGCTTTGGCTAACGGCACCACCGCCTTCGACGCCAGTGGCGACCTGGCCGGCCTGGAATGCAAGGGGGGTCAGGAGTGGTCGGCCCCGCCGAGCGCCGATGACGTCGGCCTTGATGCGGTCGCATCGATACCTGAGATGACCAACGTCGGTGGAACCACGGTGTCGACCGACGCCACCGGCGCCTGGCTGGCCGAACAGGCCTGGTTTGACGCGCCGCTGTCCCAGGGCACTGCGGGCGGGGTGTCGTCGTTGTTCAAACGACCCGACTGGCAGACTGCGCTGGACCCAGGCCGGGGCGCCGGTATGCGACTCGCTCCGGACATCTCGGCGGTGGCCGACCCGTTCACCGGCGTGCGGATCGTGTTCAACCAACAGGAATTGGTCGGCGGCGGCACCTCGCTGTCGGCGCCCCTGTGGGCCGGGATGACCGCGGTGATGAACCAGTATCTCGTCGATAACGGAGGCCGGTCGGTTGGCGATCTGAACCCGGTGCTCTACGCGATGGCAGAGGCGGCGCGACTGCCGGCCTTCCGTGACGTCGTGTTGGGCGGCAATGCGGTCGACGCGGCCGGGCCGGGTTATGACCTGGTGAGCGGATTGGGCACGCCCGACGTCAACAACCTGGCCAAGAACCTCCTCCTCGTCCAGAAATTGGTGCGGTGAGCATCGATCTGAACCCGGACGCGGTGCCCAGAACGCGGTGCCCCCGGTGCGCCAGCGACGTACCGGCCGGCGAATTCTGCGGGGTGTGCGGGTCGGATCTGACCGGGGCGCGGACCGGCGGGCGCAGATGGCTGCGGCCGGGCACCTTCGGTGCGGCGCCCGGCGAGGCCGTGCTGCGGCCCTATCTTTTCAGTTCACTGTTTCCGCACCTGCCGAACCGGTCCAGGCGGCCATTCCGGATCATCCTGCTCCTCGGTGCGCTCGCACTGGTTGCCTTCGCGGTTGCGCGACTCCCGTCGGCCGGTATCGCCCTGGCGGCGCTGGGACTGCCCCTGCTGTTCGGGCTTTACCTGCGCGCCTCCGGTGTCGGGCGGGACATCCCGCGGTCATTTCTGGTCCTCGCCGCGATCCTCGGTGCCGCGTTGGGCGTTGGGTGGGTACTGGTGACCGGGCGACTGGTGTCGGCCTCCTACGGGTTGCCGATGTCCGCCGGTCTGGCACTGCGACACGAATTACGCACGGGCATAGCCATTCCGACGGCCGCGATGATTTTGATGGTCGTACCGGTGATCGCGGCGCGACTGCTGGCGGGGTCTGCCCGTCGACCGGCGGAGGCTCTTGACGGGTTCGCGATCGGCGCGCTCGGGGCGCTGGCTTTCAGCGCTGCGGCGACCCTGGCCCGGTTGGCGCCGAGGTTCTTCGCCCCGGCGGCGGTCAGCGACGATAACGGGCCGTTCCTGTTCGGCCGTCTTAGCGCCGGCCTGTTCGCCCACACCAGGCCGTTGCGGAGTCTGCTGGTGGAATCCGGGTTGTGCGGGGTCACCGTTCCGATCACTGCCGCGGCCGCGGGCGGCATCGTCGGCATCCTGCTGTGGTTTCGTCACTCGGGGGCCGACAGCACCGAGGATCACCCGGGTCGGGTGCGCCTGGTCCTCGCTCTGCTCGCCGCCGTCGCACTCGTGGTTCACACCGCGGTGGGAACCATCGACATGGTCGGATTACCCGAGACCTGGATGATCGGCCTGCACCTGGCGATGACGCTCGCGGTGCTTCTGGCATTGCGCCTCGCGCTACAACTGGCGCTGTTGCACGAGGCCCACGATCCGATCGACGAGAGCCAGCCGCTGCTGTGCATCCACTGCGAGATGGTCGTGCCCGACATGGCGTTCTGCCCGGCCTGCGGTGTCGCCACCCGCGCATCCTCGCGTGAGTCGCGTCGGGAGCGGCGGGGGGCCTTCCGGCCGCAGCGCCTCGAGACCGCCGGTCCGCCGCCGGCGGGGGAGCAGTCCTATCCCGGCTACGCGCTTGGTTCGCAGAACTACATCGCGCCGGTGTTGCAACGTCCACGGCTGAATTGGCTGCTCGGCCGCTGGGGGATCGGCATCACGACGGTCGCGGTGGCACTCGGCGCGGTCGCGATCGTGCTCACGCCGAGGGTCGCGCACTACATGTGCCCGCCGGAGTGCGGCGAACCCCCGACCGGAACGCCGGTGATGGCGCTGCCGCGGTTCACCGCGCCGGGCGGCGAGTTCTCGGTGGCCTATCCCGCGGAGGGTTCGGCCTATACGGTCACCACCGCTAACGCCGGGGTCACAGCGACCTTCACCGGCGGCGACGGCGGGGTCATGCAGTTGTTCTCTACGCCCGCGAACGGCCGGTCGGCGCGCGAGGTAGCCAAGGCTGCGCTGCTCAAGGCCTACCCGGACGCCACATTCGCCTACGAGATCCCCAACGCGATGGTCGGCTATCAGCCCGGCTACGGCGAAGCCGCCGATGTCTGGCCGCAGAGTACGACCGCGCGCTACAGCCGGGTGCGGATTATCGGCCTTGTGGCGATCAAGAACGACGTCGCGCTGATCGCGTTCGCCATCGGACCCTACCGGGTGTTCGGGCCGGGCTCCGGTCCCGGCATACCGTCAGGAGCCAACCTGCAACTCGCGCAGGACATGGGAAAATATGTCAACAGCTTCCGGTGGGCCGGCGACCCCCTGCGTTAAGAAGGATTCGCGTTCACAGGGATTCGGGCTGAAAAGGATTCAGCCCCAACCGAGTTCATGCAAACGGTCGTCGTCGATCCCGAAGTGATGCGCGACCTCGTGGATCACCGTGATCGCCACCTCCTCGACCACATCGGCCTCGCTATCGCAGATCTCCAGCAGACTCTCCGAATAGATCGTGACGGTATCCGGCAGGGCTCCGGCGTAGGTCGAGTCACGATCGGTCAGCGCGATGCCTTCGTAGAGACCGAGTAGATCAGGTTCTGTGGGGTGGCGGTCGGCCACCAGCACCACGACGTTATCGATGGCGCGGGCTAGTCCGAGCGGAATCAAGTCGAGCGCGTCGGAAACGAGTTCCTCGAAACGCTCCGCAGACATCCGCATTAGCCCGGTGGGAGCGGAAGATTCAGCCGTCCCTCGGGGATGCTCGGCGGCGGGATCGGGGGCTGGCCGTTAATCAGAATCGGGCCCTTCGCGGTGTTGATGAGGGTGGCCCAGCCACCGTTTCCGAGGGTCGCGCCGATGTTGCACGAGACTTGGCGGCTGCCGGCATTCCAGCTGGGCAGCGAGACGGTGCTGTAGATCAATGTCAGGGTGGTGTCGCGTAGTTGGGTGGGTGCCAGATAGGCGTCGGTCAGCTGGTTGCATACGCCCTTGATGAAGGCGTCCTGATCGGCTTCTGTCGGCAGGACATCGGGGAATTTCTCGGCCAGGTTGACGGTGCCGGTGACCTCCATGGCGTGCGGGGCCGAGCAGTCGACCGGTGCGTCGTTGGGCTGGTTGGTCGACGGCTCGATTCCCAGGCAGGTACCGGTCGGCCAGATCTTGGACTGGTCGAGATCGGCGACCCGGCCCTTGAACACGATCTGCTGGTTGGCGGGTCCGGGTAGTTGCAACCCGCACAGCATGCGCCGTTCGCCGGATTGCTGCCAGGCCTTGTCGCCGGGCCACAGCAGGCTGATGCTGAAACGGCTGTTGGGGTCGTACTTGGCTGCGAGGTATCGCTTCACCGCTGGTTCGCACTGTTCCGCACTGATCTGCTGGATGCGGGCCGGTGAGGGCGGTGCTGCGTCCGGACCGTATTCGGTGCCCGGATAGGCCCGCAGATCAATCGATTCGGCAACTTCGAAGCGGTGGTCGTCGCTGCAGTCCACGACCGCGGCGGTGTCCGGAGAGTTGTCCGGCCAAGTGATGCAGCTGCCTGGCGTCGCATCGGCGAACGTCGGGTTCGCTGCCGGCCGCAGTCCTTCCGCGGCGGCATAGCGGCCCAGCGGCCCGCGTTCGCCGATCGGCGCGGCGGTGACGATCCCCGCGATCAGCAACGCGCCGAGGGCCGTCAGCATCAATGCGCGGCGGGTCGAGGTGGCCTGCAGTGCGCCGCCAACGCCCCGCCGGGAAACGGATTCCGGTTCAGGATGTTCGGGGATTGTTTGGTCACGCTCGGATAACTGCAACATTGCCTCCATTGTGGCAGGCCCGGACAGTGCTGTGACAAGTGATGCAGACGGACTGTTATGGGGTTGTGCTGTGCCGGTCGCCGGGCCCGAAAGTAGGGTTCAGGGCGTGATTGACCTGAAACTGGTGCGCGAGGTTCCCGATGCGGTACGCCGGTCGCAGCTCAGTCGCGGCGAGGACCCCGCTCTCGTGGATGTCCTGCTTGATGCCGATACCGCCCGTCGTGCGGCTATCTCGATGGCCGACTCTCTGCGCGCCGCGCAGAAGACCGCCAGCAAGAGTGTCGGATCAGCCTCTCCGGATGAGCGTCCGGCGCTGCTCGAGCGCGCCAAAGAACTTTCCGCCGCAGTCAAGGACGCCGAGACGCGCCAAGCCGAAGCGGAGTCGGCCCTGCACGCTGCGCACCTGGCGATTTCCAATGTCGTTATCGACGGTGTTCCCGCCGGCGGCGAGGAAGATTTCGTGGTTCTCGACACCGTCGGTGAACCTCGGGCGATCGCGGAGCCACGGGATCATCTCGAACTGGGAGAGGCACTGCGGCTGATCGACACCGAACGCGGCGCCAAGGTGTCGGGTTCGAGGTTCTACTTCCTGACCGGACGCGGTGCCCTGTTACAGCTGGGCCTGCTGCAGTTGGCCGTCCGACTGGCGACTGACAACGGATTCACATTGATGATCCCGCCGGTTCTGGTTCGGCCCGAGGTGATGGCCGGTACCGGGTTCCTCGGCGCCCATGCCGACGAGATCTACCACCTTGCGGCCGACGACCTCTATCTGGTGGGGACCTCCGAGGTTCCACTGGCCGGGTATCACGCCGATGAGATCCTTGACCTGTCAGGCGGGGCGCTGCGCTACGCGGGTTGGTCAACATGTTTTCGGCGTGAGGCAGGCAGTTACGGCAAGGACACCCGCGGGATCATCCGGGTCCACCAGTTCGACAAGGTGGAGGCATTCGTTTACTGCAGACCCGAGGATGCCGAGTCCGAGCACCAACGCTTGTTGGGATGGCAACGACAGATGCTTGAACTCATTGACGTGCCATACCGCGTGATCGACATTGCCGCAGGCGATCTCGGTTCCTCGGCCGCCCGGAAGTTCGATTGTGAGGCGTGGGTGCCCACCCAGCAGGCCTACCGCGAACTGACGTCGACATCGAACTGCACGACGTTCCAGGCGCGCCGACTGGCCACCCGCTACCGCGATGATCACGGTAAGCCGCAGATCGCCGCGACGCTGAACGGAACCCTGGCCACCACCCGGTGGCTGGTTGCAATCCTGGAGAACCACCAGCAGCCGGATGGAAGTGTGCGGGTGCCGGCCGCGCTGGTGCCCTTCGTCGGGACGGAGCTACTGGAACCGTGACTGAGCACTCAGTGATCGAAATGGACCTCGACGAAGCACGTGACTGGTTCGGCTTCGGTGTGGCGGGCAACTTCGCCGGTCATCTCGAACAGGCCGGCGAGGCAGTTGATTTCACCAATGTGGAGAGCAAAGGTGATGCGCCCAAAGGCATTTTCCCGTGGTACGCCCCCGGCCACGACAGCTTCCTCGGTGAGTTTCCGCTGTCCCATGACGCACTGATCGTGCCGAAGACAACGGCCGTCGACGGTCCACTCAACCTGCAGATCGAGCCTGAGGTCGGCCTGGCATGCCATGTTGTGTGGGACGGCGATACCGTCGTCACACTGCGACCCTTCGCCCTCGGCGCGTTCAATGACTGTTCGATCCGGCGGCCGAACGCACGCAAGATCAGTGACAAGAAGAACTGGGGACCGGCGTCCAAAGGCGTGGCGCGGGAGTTCTTCAAGGTCGGCGACCTCACCCCGGATGGGCCCACCGCGACGCTGCGGCTGCTGTGTCATCTGCGGACCGCCGACGGAGTGCACCACGAGTACGGCGTGGACAGTCCGCTGCTCGGCTACTCCTACTACGGCGAGGTACTGCTGGACTGGATTGTCGAGCGGCTGGCCAACCAGAAGGGTTCACCCGACACGCCTCTTGAGGACGTCGGCGCTCTCATGGTGGTTTGCGGGCGGCCGCACACCGTGCTGATCGGGATCGGCGCGACGCGCTACACCGCATTAGGGGAGTCGACCTACCTCAAACCTGGTGACGAGGCGATCGTGCGGGTCTACGACACCGCGGATGCGAAATTCTCCGAGCTTCGCCAATTGGTCTGGGAGCCGTGAGAATCCGATCCCCCTAGCGTCCCAGCACCTCGGCGAAAATCGCCAGAAAGTCCTGCGGCTCGGCGGGGGTGAATGCCGGACTCGGCCAGACACCGGGTACGTCCAGGGTGATCAGAACCGACCTGGTGGGACGACGTGCGTCCAACGGTAGCCAGCGCCGCAGATCCGAGGTGCCCCAGAGCCGGAAGCGCTGCGTCCACATCCCGAGCGATTCGACGTGATAGTCCTGGATCGACTGCAGCGGAATGACTTTCGAGGTTCCGGATGGGAAGTGGTACCGCCGCAGCGTGAGGGCATGGCGGTCCAGTTGCACCATGCCGTCGTCGTAGTACTGCCGCGGCGGTCGGGTCATGATTGTGAGCAGCGCAACGGGTGGCCCTTGCTGGTCAGGCATCGGCCGGTTTTGAGGTCCCACTGCCAACCGTGCAGATTGCAGGTCAGAGTCGTTGCATCGACCACGCCGAACTTCGACAGGTCAGCCTTCAGGTGCGGGCACCGGCGTTGAATGTCCCAACCGTCCAGGGTGATCGTCGAACTATCGTCATGAGCCTCGGCGAACCAACCGTCGGCATAGGCGATGCGCTCGTCGGTGAGGCACTTGAAGAACGTGTACAGGTACTCGTTGTAACCGCCGACCCGCCAGGCTTTGAACCGAGTCGACAGGAAAATGGTGTTAACCCAGTCCGGTTCGTTGTCGCGCAGCACGGTTCGCACCAGTTCCGGAGCGATCTCGAAGCCGTATCGGAACTTCTCATCCGGAATAGGTTCGCGGACAGTGCGTTTCGGGAAATCCAGAATGACGGTCTCGGGTCCCATCTTCAGTTCGACCGGGTAGCCGATTCCATCGCAGATCTGGTCGCCGGCCAACATGATCGGCTCGAAACGGGCCCGTAGTGGCTCCAGAAGCGGATCACCCGCGGCAGGCGCCCAGGTTGCCTTCTCAGCGGCCAGCACCGGCGCCATCCGTTCGGCGTAGGAGGCTATGTAGTCTGCCTTGCCGGTGGTGAAGATCGCCTCCACCTCGTCCACCGGGATCGGATGGGTAAGTGAATTCAGTTGCGGGCCGCTGAAATCGGCGACCGTACCGGGAATCATCAGCAAGCCCCCGTGGTTGCCGTGCCGGCGCAACTGTTCGAGGAACACAACCTGGTCGGGGAAAATGTTGCCCGGATCGCCATGGTCGTCATTGAGATCGCGCAGCACCGGATCCAGAAAGCACGGTGGACCCGCGGACGGGATCACCCAGGTCGCTGCGATGTCGGCGATGTACTGGCGGCAGCGATCCATTCCGCGCTGGCGCTTCTGAATGGCGAAGGCCTCCTTGGCGCGATCGGGCATGTCGTAGACCATCGGATACCAGATAGCCCCGGAGTACTGCGTCATGTGCACGTCGACACCGCCGAATTCGGCCAGTGCGTCCAGGCTCAGCGGCCTGGAATCATTCATGTTGAACACCGTTGTGTCGCCGTCGGAGATCACGATCCCGGAGTCGCCGATTGGGCCGTCGGCAGGAGCGCGCAGCGCGATGATCATCACGTCAAGGTCGCCCTTGGGGCCGCTGAGGCGATGCTTGATGGAGTCCTCGGTCTCGAGGAACTGGTGAAAGCCCAGCGCCTGCAACTCCCGCTTGAGGTCTGGCACCGGAAAGTCAGGCAGCAGCACCACGGCGTCGGTGTTCACGTACTCAGCGAGCAGGGCTGGGTCGAAGTGGTCGGCGTGCAGGTGCGAGATGTACAGGTAATCGCAATCGCCTATGGACGCCCAGTCCAGCGCACGATTGTCCGGGAACACGAACCAGGAGCCGAAGTAGGCGGGGTTGAGCCACGGATCGCACAGCACGCTGCCCGCCCGGGTATCGATTCGGAAACCGGCGTGGCCGATACTGGTGACCTGCACGTATTGCCTCCCTCGTGGTGGATGCGCCCACCGGGATCTTAGCGGTCGGCCGCAGCACTAGGCTGGCCGCTGTGGAGCCGGCATACGGGACTGTCATCGCCGCCGTCCGTCTGCTGTGGCGCGTGCAGGGCCTTCGGTTCACCATCACCGGCACCGACCATCTGCCTGCCACCGGCGGGGCCGTCGTCGCGATCAACCACACCGGGTACCTGGACTTCACTTTCGCCGGCCTGCCGTTCTATCGGCAGCGTCCGCCACGGCTGGTTCGGTTCATGGCAAAACAAGAGGTGTTCGACCATAGGGTGACCGGACCGATCATGCGCAGTCTGCACCACATTCCGGTTGATCGGAGCAGTGGTGCGGCGTCTTTTGACGCAGCGGTCGCGACGTTGAAGGCCGGCGAACTTGTGGGCGTCTATCCGGAGGCGACGATCAGTCGCAGCTTCGAACTCAAGGAGTTCAAGTCCGGTGCCGCACGCATGGCGATCGCCGCCGACGTTCCGATCATCCCGCATATCGTCTGGGGCGCCCAGCGCATCTGGACCAAAGACCACCCGCGCAAGCTGTGGCGGCCCAAGGTTCCGATCTCGATCGCCGTCGGGGAGCCGATCATGCCCAGCCTGCCGCCCACCGAACTGACCGCTCTGCTGCGCTCTCGCATGCAACACCTGCTCGAAAGTGTGCAGGACGTGTACGGCACGCACCCGCCCGGTGAGTTCTGGGTGCCGCACCGACTCGGCGGTGGCGCACCGACACCCGCGGACGCCGCTGATCTCGAAACCGCGGAGCTTGCCGAACGTGCCGCCCGACGGCGCAGCATCGAGGGACAGGGATAGCGACCGATGGAACTTATGTACCGCACCCTGGAGGTTCTCTCCTTCGTCATCGGGCGGGTGCTGGGGATCAAGATCACCTATCAGGGCATCGACAACATCCCCGCAAGCGGCGGTGCCGTGGTGGCGACCAACCACACCAGCTACGTCGACTTCCTACCGGTCGGCCTGGCCGGCCGGAAAGCCGGGCGCTGGATCAGGCTCATGCCCAAGGCCGAGATGGCCAAGGTCGGCATCGTCAACTTCGTGATCAAAACCACCGGTGCCATCCCCGTTGACCGTCGCGCCGGTGCCGCCGCCTACAGCGCCGCCGTGCGCGCACTGCAGGCCGGCGAGCTGGTGGGTGTGTACCCGGAGGCAACGATCAGCCGCAGTTTCGAGCTCAAGGACTTCAAGAGTGGTTCGGCTCGGATGGCCTTGGAGGCCCAGGTACCGATTCTCCCGATGATCGTGTGGGGGGCCCACCGAATCTGGACCAAGGATCACCCGAAGAACCTGGGCCGCAACAGAATTCCGATCGTAGTGCGGATCGGTAGCCCGCTGAGACCGACGGGGACCGCGGCCGAACTTGATTCGGCACTGCGCTCCGCGATGACCACCATGCTGCACGAGGTTCAAGCGCTCTACCCGCACCCTGCCGGCGCATGGTGGGTTCCGCACCGAATCGGTGGTGGCGCACCGACCCCGGCCCAGGCCAGCCAGCTTGACGAGGTCGAGTCCCTCGCGCGGGCACGTCGCACCGCGCAGGAATCCTGATGCTGCCCGCTTTGATCGCCACTGACGTCGACGGCACGCTGCTCAACGGTGAAGACGCCATCACTGCGCGCACCCGCGACGTGATCGGTGCCGCGATTGCCGCCGGCACCCATTTCATTCTGGCCACCGGACGGCCACCGCGCTGGATCCCCCCGGTCGTCGAGGAACTCGGTTTCGCACCCATAGCGGTGTGCGCCAACGGCGCAGTCATCTACGACGCGGCGACCGACCGGGTCATCTCGGCCCGCACGCTGCCGGTGGAGGTGCTGGCTGAACTCGCCGAGATCGCCGCGCACGCGGTGCCCGGGGCCGGCTTGGCGGCCGAACGGGTGGGCAAGAGCGCACACGACTCGGCTACACCCCAGTTCGTGAGCGCGCCTGGCTACGAGCACGCCTGGCTCAACCCCGATAACACCGAGGTGTCGTTCGAAGATGTTCTCAGCGCCCCGGCGGTGAAGTTGCTGGTGCGCATGCCCGGGGTTCCGAGCTCTCAGTTGGCCGCCGCACTGGCCAAACATGTTGGTCTGCTTGGCGATATCACGTATTCGACCAATGACGGCCTGGTTGAGATAAGTCCGATTGGCATCAGTAAGGCCATCGGTGTGCAAGAGGTGGCCCGGCCGCTGGACATCTCCGCGCAGGACACTGTGGCCTTCGGTGACATGCCCAATGACGTGCCGATGCTGCTGTGGGCCGGCCACGGCGTGGCGATGGGTAACGCCCACCCGGAGGCGTTGGCCGCGGCCAACGAGGTCACCGAGTCCAACGATGACGACGGACTGGCCCGCGTGCTCGAACGATGGTGGACTTAGGCGGTCAGTGCAACCGGGTCAGTGCAACCGGGTCAGTTCAACCGGGTGGGGTGAATCGACAGATGGCGGCGGCACTTCTACCGTGGGCCATGCCGCAGCGGTCGTCCCCCGCAGCCGAGCACAGCGAGGCAAGCGGCGAACGGGAGGTTGGACACATGGTTCTCAACGTCAATGCCGCTTCGGTGGGAGCATCCGCGGCCACCGAAGCGGGAATCGGTACGGAGATGGCAGCTGCGGTGGCGGTGGCGTCGGCGGCGTTGACCGGAGTCATGCCGATGGGCGCGGATCTGGATTCGGTGCAGTTCGCAGCGGCCCTGAATGCGATCGGCGCGGTCTATATCGGAACCGCCGTCGAGCATCTGACCAACCGGGGCCTGGTCGCCGAGGCACAGAATCTGGCGGCCGCGACGTACACCGCCACCGAGGCCGTCAACGACACGGCACTGTCGCTGTAGCGGCACCGTCCCTGGAGCACCGGAACATCCTGCCCCACAGATGTATTCGCAGCGATGACCGATCCCGCGTGGCCCACACTGCCGCCCGAGGCCAACTATCTGCGGTTGGCCGGACCCGGCGCGGCCGGCATAGCGACGACAGTGGCCAGTGCCGTGGCGTGGCAGGCTCTGATGGCCAGTCACGAGGTGGCCTTCGCGCTGTCGACGCTGAACACCGCAGTGACTGCGCTGAACTTCGAGGGTGTGGGTGGTATGAGTTCAGCCACCGCGATCACGGGCCTCAACACCGCGCTGCAACTTCTCGCCGGCTGGGTCCAGGCGAAGCCGCCCATCCTGGCCAGTGCAGTGGCCGCCTACGAGGTGGCGGTGTCGTCGATGATCCCGGCCGAGGTATGCATCGCCAATCGCGTCGAACAGGCCGCAGATGTGGCAATCAACCCGGCTGTGCTGGGAGCATTGACTCCGGCGATCATCGCGCTGGATACCGAATACTTCGGCGAACACTGGCCGCATAACGCAAGCGTTGGCGCGGCCTATGGGGCCACGCTCTCAGCGCTCGCCGCGACATTGGCGATTCCGCCGCCGATCTCCTCGCCGGGAGCATCCGCCACCGCACCGGTGGCGGCTGCGGCAGCGGTGGCCCAGACCTCCGGCCGTGTCGCACTGGAGGGTGGTCTCGCGGCGCCGGTGGCGAAATCGGTTACCGGCGGCTCTGCTGTGCCGACGGAAGTTCTGGGTCAGGTCGGACAGCTGATGATGCAGCCGATTCAGGGTGCGCTGGGTTCGATGCAGTCGGCGACGGGAATGTTTCAGACACCCATGAGCGCCATCCAATCCCTGGCGGGTGTACCGCAGTCGATGATCGGATCGCTGCGCGGAATCGGCGCTGAGTCGGACTCGGGAGACGTTCCCGTGTTGGCGGCGATACTGCCCGGCGGCGCGACCCCGATAGGCGAGCCCGGCGTCGGCACCGGCGCGGGAGCCGCCGGCACCGTCGGCAACGGCGCGGGAGCCACCGGCACCGTCGGAACCGGCGGTGTGGCCAGTCCCGGCGGGATGTCGGGCCCGGGTGTCACCAGTTATGCGCGCCCGGCCAGCAGCTTCGCCCCGGAGACGGCGGGCCGACCGACCGGTCTGAAAACCGGACTGCTGAGCGCGGCCGAGTTCCCGGGCACCACTCAGACGGGATCAGTTGGCCCGTTGCCGGTATCAGCCGGTCAGTCCGGACTGCTGGGCCGAGGTAAGGAAGTGGACGACCGAGATGACGGCCCGCGGGCTCGCATCGTTGCTGGCGCGCGGCCGCCTCAGGCCCAGTAGGACCGGCAGGCCGTGTTACGTTCACGGGCGCTGACGTCCTGACCGTGCTCTAGTTGTAAGCGATAGCCACGTGAGGAGACCCGCGGATGAGTAAGGGCCGTTCGCTGGCCGTGGTCGCTCTGGCTTACGTCATCGCCGTGGCTGTGGCAGTCGGATGGTTGTGCTGGGGCCCGCGTACAGGTCGGTTGTGGCTGGACGCGCTGATTGCCGACCTGCTGGCCACTCTGGTGGTGTTCCTCTTCAGTCGGGCCTACCGAAACTCCAGTTTCTATGACGCCTACTGGAGTGTGATTCCGCCACTGCTGGCGCTGTTCTGGTGGTGGCAGGGACCGCTGGGCGTCACCGGCCCAGGCTCGCTGCGATGCTGGCTCCTTGCCGTGGTGATGCTCTACTGGGCGGTCAGGCTTACGGCCAACTGGGCGTACGGATTTGCGGGTCTGCATCATGAGGACTGGCGGTATCCGATACTCCGTGATGGCGCCGGCCGATTCGAGTTTCTGGCCGACCTGTTTGGAATCCACCTTTTTCCGACCGTGCAGGTTTTCGTCGGCATGCTGCCCGTTTACATCGCACTCACCCGACGCGGGGACGGCGTGGTGTGGCTGACGTGGTTAGCGTTCGCCGTGGGCATCGCAGCGGTCACGCTCGAATTGGTCGCCGACGTGCAGATGCACCGTTTCGTCGCCGAGCGTCGACCCGGTGCGGCCATGGATCGCGGATTGTGGGCATGGTCGCGGCATCCGAACTATGTCGGTGAGGTCGGCTTCTGGTTCTCTCTTGCGCTGTTTGGGATCGCCGCTTCACCCCGGGATGTGTGGTGGTTGTTCGTCGGAGTCGCACTGATGGTCGCGATGTTCCTTGGTGCGAGCATCCCGTTGATGGAGAAGCGCAGTCTGGAACGCCGCCCGAGTTATCAGGACGTCATCGACCGGGTCCCGAGACTTGTGCCGCGCCGGCCCCGCCCGGCCCCGGAGATCGCCGGTCCTTCGTGAACCGTCCGCGGGTGGTGATCGCCGGCCTGGGCGACAGTGGGTTGCTGACCGCAATCCGACTGGCGCGATTCGCTGACGTGGTGGGCATTTCGATCAAGCCCGCGTTGGTCAGTGGCCAGGAGTTGGGTGTGCGATTGACGCGTCCGGCGGACTGGGCTCGCGACTATCTGGTGCCGTTCGACCGGTATCGCGCGCTGGATCGAGTGCGCACCGTTCAGGCCAGATTGACCAGGGTCGATCTGGCCGCCCGGGTGGTGTACGGCGACCGCCCGGACGGCACCGAAATCGCCGAACCCTATGACGCGCTTGTCATTTCAACCGGAGTGACCAACGGATTCTGGCGCCGGTCCATTCTGCAGTCGTCGGCTGAGATCCGCGCCGAGATCACTGCCGACCATGATCGGCTGGCTGCCGCCGCCTCGGTGATGGTGGTCGGCGGGGGGGCTGCCGCGGTCAGTGTCGCGACCAACGTCGCCGCCCGCTGGAAGGGGAAACGGGTCGATCTCTACTATCCGCATGATCGGCCCCTGCTCGAGTATCACCCGCAGACCTGGGAACACTTGCGGCGCAGGCTGATCCGGCTCGGGATCGGACTGCACCCGGGTCATCGGGCGGTGGTTCCGGACGGATTTGCCAGCGATGCGATCACCAGTGAACCGGTTCGGTGGAGCACCGGCCAGCCACCCGCGCAGGCCGATGCCGTGCTGTGGGCCATCGGTCGGGTGCAGCCCAATACCGACTGGTTACCCGCTGATCTGCTCGATGCGCACGGTTTCGTCACGGTCACGCAAGAGTTGCGGGTGCCGGGATACCGCGGGGTGTTCGCCGTCGGCGACGTGGCTGCCACCGATCCACAACGCTCGTCGGCACGTAACCGGGCCGACGCGGTTCTCGCCCACAACATCCGCGCCGAACCTGCTGGACGGCCACTGCGCTCCTATAGGCCGCCGCGTCGTCGCTGGGGATCGGTGATCGGCATCCAATCCGACGGCGTGGAGGTGTTCGCCCCGAATGGCCGGCCGTTCCGCATCCCGGCATGGTCGGTGCACCGAGTACTCATGCCGTGGATCGTGCGTCGTGGCATCTATCGCGGTATTCGGCGAAACCAGCCACTGGGGTAGGACGCGGGACCCGGCGGCCGCTTCGCTGGCAAATCTTGTGCAGTGCACCTGGGGCATGGTGCCGGACGCGTTGCGGTCGGCCAGTCACCGTGTGGTCGTCGTGGGTGCGGCCCAGTGAAGTAGCCAGCCCGCACTGGTGCGAATGTTATCAGTGAGATTGCTGAGACACATGATCGCACTGTGTTCAAAAATGAGCCAAAAAGTGAATTGACAGAGCTAGGAAGTGGCCCCATGATTTGCCGATGGAGGGGTCTTCTGACGGTCACGAGATTAGCGACAAGCAGCTTGTCGAGTCCGCCCTGCGCGAAATGGACGAGCTTGCTGATCGCTGGGAAGCGCTCCTCGTAGAAGCGGAGGCGACCACCTATACCGTTGACATGGGCGACATCCATGCGGTTGCCAACTCCGACGGCAAACTGATTGAACTCACTCTTGCCGCAAGTGTCGTTACCGATTACAGCCATGGCGAGCTGGCTGACCGGATGAATGTCGCGTTCGCCGCCCTGCGCGACGAGGTCCAGGAGGACTATCGCGTTCGGTACGGCGGGGGACTGCAATGAGGTGGCGACCGGAGCGGGGGACTTCAGCGCCGCCCCCGCCGGAGCGGGGGACTTCAGCGCCGCCCCCGCCGGAGCGGGGGACTTCAGCGCCGC
>JBAXIR010000019.1:0-25680 GCA_037138275.1 Mycobacteriaceae bacterium
GACAGGCACCGGGTATTGAGGAAGGTCTGCACCGGTTCATTGCTGACTACGCCCGCTCCCGGGGATAACTCCATCCGGAATTCCTCGAGAGCCTGGCGGTAACGCACGCCGATCAGCTTGCGGGCGCTGGCTTCGGCACTGGTGTCCCGGCCGCCCACGGACAACTGCGCAACACGATGGTCCAGCAGGGAGCCCACCTGGGCGGCCAGCAGCAGTTCACCGAGTGTGTCAGTCATCGCCGGATCCAGTTGCTGGTCGAAGTTGCGAAGCATCTCCTCCATCGGGTTTCCCAGAGCGGTGCCCGCGGCCATGGCGACGCGTTCGTTGGCCAGGGTATTGCGGGCCAGCGGCCAACCCCCGTTGACCTCCCCCACCACCATCTCGTCGGGAACGAACAGATCGTCGAAGAACACCTCGTTGAAATTCTGGTGTCCGGTGATCTCCCGCAGGGGGCGGATCTCGATACCGGGTGACCGCATATCGACCAGGAAGTAGGTGATGCCCTTGTGCTTCGGAGCGTCGGCATCGGTCCGGGCGAGGCACACGCCCCAGTGCGCCCGGTGCGCCGCCGAGGTCCACACCTTCTGGCCGTTGAGCTTCCAACCACCCTCGGCGCGAACGGCTTTGGTTCGCAACGCGGCCAGGTCCGATCCCGCGCCCGGCTCACTGAACAACTGGCACCAGATCAACTCACCGCGCAGCGTCGCGGGCACGAAATGGTCGATCTGTTCGGCCGTGCCGTGCTCGAGGATGGTCGGCACCGCCCACCAGCCGATGACGAGATCCGGGCGCGCGACACCGGCGGCGGCGAGTTCCTGATCGATGAGCAACTGCTCGGCCGGCGACGCCTCACGGCCGTAGGGCTTGGGCCAATGCGGCGCGAGCAATCCGTTGCCGGCCATGGCAATCTGACGTTTCTCGACCGGTAGCGCGGCCACCTCGGCGACCGATGCGACGATCTCCGGTCGCAGATCCACGACGGACTCCAGATCGATATGCAATTCCCGTCGAATTCCGGCGAGGGTCAACGCCGCAACCCGGCGGAGGTTGTGCGAGCGGCCACCCAGGAACTGTGCGATCCCATACGCGCGGCGCAGATACAGATGCGCGTCGTGCTCCCAGGTGATGCCGATTCCGCCCAGCACCTGGATGCAGTCCTTGGCGTTGCCCTTCGCAGCATCGATTCCGGTTGCCGCCGCGACCGCCGACGCGATCGACAACTGCGCGTCGGCTGCTGCAGAAGCGTCGACCGCGGCAGCCTCGGCGGCATCGGAGGCCGCGACCGCGATCTGCTGGGACCGCAGCAACATCTCGGCGCACATGTGCTTGACGGCCTGGAAGCTTCCGATCGGCTTGCCGAACTGTTCCCGGACCTTGGCGTATTCGGTCGCGGTATCCAGGGTCCAGCGGGCGACGCCGGCGGCTTCGGCAGCCAGGACGGTGGCGGCGAGGTCGGCGAACCGTTGCCGCGAGACCGCGAGCCGGTTGGCCGACGCGCCGTCCAGCGTGACCCGGGCCAGTGGCCGGGAGAAATCGGTGGCGGGCAGCGGTTCGACGACGACACCGTCTGCGGCGGCGTCCACGACGACGACGTGATCGCCGACCGGCAGCAGCAGCAGTCCGGTCGCCAGTGCGCCCAGCACGAAGTCCGCCGACCCGGATACCCGGCCGGCCTCCTCGCGCAGATCCGCGCTCAGCGCCGCGCCAGCCGTAATCTGCCCCGCCGACAACGCTTGCAGCAGAACAGGATCGGACACCACCAGTGAGGCGAGCGCCGTGGTGGCGACCGGGCCGGGGATCAACGCCCGCGCCGCCTCCTCCACCATCGCGCACAGGTCGACCACCGAACCGCCGGCTCCACCGGCTTCCTCAGCGACGGCAACTCCGAACAGGCCGAGTTCGGCAACGCCGTCGTACACCGCGCGCCAGGCGTCGGGATGACCGTCCTCGATGTCGCGGACGGTGTCGGGTGCGCCCGTTCCGGATGCCCAACTCCGAACCAACTCACGCGCGGCGAACTGTTCGTCGGTGATGGTCGCGGTCACCGCGGCTCCTTCAGGTTTGTCCCGAGATGGGCGCAAGGCGGCCCGTTAAGATATTAGAACGTGTTCTAATAGTGCCAGCGAAGAGGCGTCACGTCGACCCGCGACCAGTACAGAGGGGGCCTGCCAGCGATGTCATCGCCAGCCGGGGGGGATGGTTCGCAACCGCGCGAGGTAATGCCCGTTTCGGTTCTCGCCGAATCGGAACTGGGTTCAGAGGCTCAGCGCGAGCGGCGCAAGCGAATCCTCGACGCGACTCTGGCGATCGCCTCCAAGGGTGGTTACGAGGCCGTCCAGATGCGCGCGGTCGCCGACCGCGCCGACGTCGCGGTCGGAACGCTGTACCGCTATTTTCCGTCCAAGGTTCACCTGCTGGTCTCCGCTTTGGGCCGGGAGTTCGAGCGCATCGACGTCAAGACCGACCGCACGGCAGCCGCCGGCGGTACGCCGTACCAGCGGCTGCACTTCATGGTGAGCAAGCTCAATCGCGCCATGCAGCGCAACCCACTGCTGACCGAGGCAATGACGCGCGCCTATGTCTTCGCCGACGCGTCGGCCGCCGGTGAGGTCGATCATGTCGAGAAGATCATCGATTCCATGTTCGCCCGCGCCATGAGCGACGGGGAACCAACCGAGGACCAGTACCACATCGCTCGGGTGATCTCGGATGTGTGGTTATCGAATCTGCTTGCCTGGCTGACCCGCCGGGCGTCGGCGAGCGATGTCAGCAAGCGCCTCGAACTCGCGGTCCGACTACTCATCGGTGACGGCGAAACTGTGTAACGCCGCTACTTCAGGTACGGCGCCAGCAGTGTCGACCAGGCCCGGCTCAACTGCTGGTACTCCTCCTGGCAGCCGGTCGCCCTGTCCTCGGGCAGCCTTCCGTCGGTGATCATCCCGGCATGGGCGGCGGGGTCGGATCCGTAGATCCAGCACTTGAAGTTGTACATCCGGGTCTCATTGAGGGAGTGCTCGGCGGCGAAATCAGTTTGGTCGGCGGTGCCGCGCTTGGCGGCCCACAGCTTGAACATCTCCGCGTAATGCCCTGCGACGCGGGAAGGGTCGGGGAAATCCTTCAGGACCGCATTGGGTTCGAGGATCGCGAACGCCGCGAGCTGGTCGGCGACATCCTCTTCGCGGCCGGTCACCGGCAAGTCGTACAGCGAGATCACGGCATGGCCGAGCTCGTGATAGACGGTGCCTACGGTCGCATCGGTGACGGCCACGACGGCCTCAGGTTGAGCAAGCTCGCCCAGGACTTCGCCGTCCGCCGGATTGCTGTCGAACAGACGCAGGTTCAGGTCCACGAGTTCGTAGCAGATCTTGATCCTGTTTTTCACGCTGTTCCACGTTGCATTCGCCTGGCCGCATTGTTCCCCTGCCAATTCGACGTCCCGCGGGAGTTTCAGCGAGTCGTTCACGTCAGCGGCAAGCCCCTCGAGTAACTTCTCGTTGCGCATCAGCGTGCGACCCCTGACCGCTTCGGGGGTGGTGGCATCGCCGTAGCTGACCGTCATCTGCCCGGAATCGGTTCCCGTGTCGGCACCGCCACTGCATCCGACGGCCAGTGCGGCGGCCAACAACAACAGCGCGGACCGTGAACTCGCCGGAACCCACCGCTGGCGCCGAACCGCGGCCGCTGCTGGCATCACTCGACCCTTCACAACGATGGCGCCCCTTAACACCGACGGCTATTTGAGATAGGGCTCAAGCAGCCTGGACCAGGCCCGGCTCAGTTGCTGATACTCCTCGCGGCATCCGGCTGCCCGGTCCGCAGGCAACTTTCCCTCGGTGACCATGCTGGCATGGGCGGCCGGGTCGGACCCGTAGGTCCAGCACCTGAGATTGTATGTCCGGGCCTCGTTTATCGAATGCGCTGCTGCGAAGTCGGACTCGCCCAGATCGCCACGCTGTTGGGCCCACAGCCGGAACATCAGTGCGTAATCCTCCGCCACCCGAGCCGGGTCGGGGAAATCCTTCAGGACCGCATTGGGTTCGAGGATCGCGAACGCCGCAAGTTGGTCGGCCACGTCTTCTTCACGGCCGGTAAATGGTAGGTCGTAGACCGAGATGAGCGCATGGCTGAGTTCATGAAAGAACGTGCCGATGGTTGAGTTCGTCGCCTCAGCGACGGAATCAGGGGAATCGGAATCGCCGAAAATCCGCAGGCTCAGATCCACCAGTTCGTAACAGATCTTGATCCTGCGGTCAGCGGCGTTCCAGGTGGCAGTCACCCGTCCGCATTGCTCACCGACCAGGGCGATGTCGTCGGGAAGTTTCAGAGATTTATTGACGTCAGCAGCGAGAACTTCGAGCATCTGGCTGTTCTTCATCAGATCGCGGCCCAGGATCGCTTCCGGCGTGGTGGCATCGCCGTACGTGGCGATCATCCGGCCCGGGTACGGATCGACCTTGGCAGCGTTACCGCAACCGGCAACCAGAAGTGCCGCCGTCAACGTTCCAGCCCAAAGAGCACCGTGAACGCCGGCCCGAACTTTCACCACGCACTCCCTGACCTTCGGTTCTCGGTGTCGGCTGATGTTACGCGTGGACGTTCTATTCGACTTCCGGGCGCAGCGCAGAATAACCATAGTTATTGGAAACGATTTTCATTTGTATTAGGCTTCATTCAGGCGGGAAGGGGTGATCGACGCATGAACGCGGCCGCAATCGGCTTGTCGGCAGTGGTCCTGACCATGGGGATCAGTGCATGCGGCGCCGAGAAGGCCGTCGGCACCCACGAAATGCCCAGTGTGGTCGCTTCGACGGACGTCTGGGGCAGTGTCGCCCACGCGATCGCCGGCGACCACGCGAAGGTGACCTCGATCATCTCCGGTACCGCGGCAGATCCGCATTCCTTCGAAGCCAGTCCCGCCGACGCCACCGCCATCATCGACGCGACCCTGGTCGTCTACAACGGCGGAGGCTACGACCAGTGGGTCGATGACATCCTCACGAGCCATCCGGGCGTGGCGTCGATCGACGCCTACGCACTGCTCGACGCCGCCGCACTCGGCGAACCGGCCCAGGCATCGACCCCGCCGGCGAACGAACACGTCTTCTACGACCTCGACACCGCCAAGGCCGTCGCCGCCGCGGTGGCCGATAGCCTCGCCGGCGACGACCCCAGCCACCGTGCCGACTATCAATCGAATGCCCAGACGTTCAGTCGGGAAGCCGACGCGGTCCGACAGATCGAAACATCAATCCGCACAACGCATCCCGGAGCCACAGTCGTCGCCACCGAGCCGGTTGCCCACTACATGCTGATCGCCGCCGGTCTGGCCGATAAGACGCCGAAGGGATTCACCAGCGCCGTCGAACAGGACACCGACCCCGCGCCTATAGACGTTGCCGCCATGCTGGATCTGATAGCGGGACGACAGGTAGATGCCGTGCTGATCAACCCGCAGACCGCGACCGCTGTGACGAAAAAGATCCAAGCCGCCGCCGACAGCGCCGGGGTCCCGATCGTCACCATCACCGAAACCCTGCCTGCCGGCACCGATTACCTGGCCTGGCAGCGCGATACCGCCAGCCGGTTGGCCGCCGCGCTGCAGCAGAACTGACGGCCACTGATGGCTCTGGCTCATGAGGTTGTTTCCCTCACCGGTGCCCGGCTCGCCTTCGGCGACCGGGTGCTGTGGGACGACCTCAACTTGACTGTGTCGGCCGGCGAGTTCATCGCGATCCTCGGACCGAATGGAACCGGAAAAACCTCGCTGCTCAAAGTGTTGCTCGGCCAGCTGCCGCTCAGTGCCGGCACCGCGCTGGTCGAGGGCTCACCCATCGAGTCCGGCAGCGATCGGATCGGCTATGTGCCGCAACACCGCACCGTCGACCGCGGACTGAGCCTGCGCGGACGCGACCTGGTCCGGTTGGGTATCGACGGCCACCGCTGGGGTCTGGCGCCACTGCGCCGGGCGGATCGGGCGGCGGGCCGACGGGCGGTCGAGCAGGCCCTGGCCTCAGTCCATGCCGGCGCCCTGGCATCGGTCCCGATCGGGGTGATGTCCGGCGGGGAGTTGCAGCGGGTTCGGATCGCACAGGCACTGGCCACCGACCCGGTACTGCTGCTGTGCGATGAACCGCTGCTCAATCTCGACCCGGCCAATGCTCGTCTGGTCGCCGACCTGATCGATCAACGTCGGCGGACAGGCACCGCGGTGATGTTCGTGACCCACGAGGTCAACCCGGTATTGCCGTATATCGACCGGGTGCTCTATCTGGTCAACGGGCGGTTCCGGATCGGCACGGTGGCCGAGGTGATGACGTCCGAGACCCTCTCGGAGTTGTATGGGGCCGACATCCAGGTTGTGCAGGTAGGTAATCGGTACGTCGTTGTCGGCGAGCATTTGGACCATTCCGGACACACCCACGGGCACGCCCATGAATGACAAACTCACCCACCTTTTGCACAACCTGTTCGCATTCGACATCACCGCCGATCTGCTGCGCCGCGACTTCGTGCAGCAGGCTCTTCTCGCCGCCGCCCTGCTGGCCCTGATTGCCGGCCTGATCGGACCATTCATCGTCATGCGGCAGATGTCATTCGCGGTGCACGGATCCAGTGAGCTCTCACTGACCGGCGCGGCATTCGCCTTGCTGATCGGACTCAACGTTGGGCTCGGCGGGCTCGTCGGAAGTGCCTTGGCAGCAATACTTTTCGGCGTCCTCGGGCAACGAGCCAGAGAGCGCGACTCCGCGATCGGAGTGGTGCTCTCCTTCGGTCTTGGCCTGGCTGTGCTGTTCATCCATCTTTATCCCGGACGGTCCGGAACCAGTTTCGCGCTGCTGACCGGTCAGATCGTCGGCGTGGGTTACTCCGGCCTGGCGCTGTTGATCGTCGTGACCGTCCTAGTCATCGCGGTGCTTGCCGTGTGTTACCGGCCACTGCTATTCGCCACCGCGGATCCGGAGGTGGCCGCGGCACGAGGGGTGCCGGTTCGCGCAATGGGCATCGTGTTCGCCGCACTGGTCGGTGTCGTCGCCGCGCAGGGCGTACAGATCGTGGGCGCACTGCTGGTGTTGTCATTGCTCATCACGCCGGCCGCCGCGGCCGCACGGGTTTTCTCCTCGCCGGTCGCGACCATCGCAGCGTCGGTGGTATTCGCAGAGTTGGCGGCCGTGGGCGGAATCGTGGCATCGCTGGCGCCGGGCGTACCGGTTTCGGTGTTCGTCACCACCATCTCGTTCGTCATCTACCTGGTGTGCTGGGCCATCAGCCGGCGCCACCACGATCCCGCGGCGGCATAGGCTCAACACGTGCCGCCAATCGATCTCAACGCCGACCTCGCCGAGGGTTTCGGGATCTGGGAACTCGGCGACGACGACGCCATGCTCGATATCGTCACCAGTGCCAATCTCGCCTGTGGTTTCCACGCCGGCAACCCGGTGGGTCTGGCGCGAACCTGTCGGGCCGCGACTGCGCGTGGCGTGCGGATCGGAGCGCAGGTCGGATACTTCGATCTCGCCGGCTTCGGACGTCGCCGGATCGATGTCGCGCCGGCCGAACTGAGTGCCGACGTGATCTATCAAATCGGCGCGCTACAGGCACTGGCCAGAGCAGCCGGTGCGGCATTGGGATACGTCAAACCCCATGGCGCGCTGTACAACACGATCGTCACCGACCGCGACCAGGCACGCGCCGTGGCTGAGGCGGTACACGCGGCCGATCCTGGCTTGCCGGTGCTCGGGTTAGCCGGTTCGGTGTTCTTCGCCGAGGCGCGACAACTGGGTCTTCGAACCGTGGCCGAGGCCTTCGCCGACCGCGCCTATCAGCCCGATGGACAACTCGTACCCCGCAGTGAGCCGGGTGCGGTGCTCCACGACCCGATGCAGATCGCTGAACGAGTGCTCACCATGGTCACAGCGGGGATCACCACCGCCCTCGATGGTTCGACGATCGCCATCGAGGTCGAATCGATTTGTGTGCATGGTGATTCTCCAGGAGCAGTGGGAATCGCCAGTGCCGTACGCGACCGGTTGTTGTCCGAGGGGATCACGTTGGCGGCGTTCACCTGATGCCTGTGAACCCGGATGAATTCGATATCCCCGAGGTCATCGAAGGACTGGGAACCGATCGCGTGGTGCGACCGGTCGGTTCGCTGCCCCAACCCGCCGAGGTGCTGGATCCGTCGGCGCCGGTTCGGTCCCACGAGTTCGAGATCGCGGTGGAACGGCTGTGCCTGGACTCCACCTCGTATCGCACTATCCGCGATCAGGCCGGAGCCGACCCGACGAGGATGGGTGAGCGCATCCTCGAGATCGTTGCGGCGCGGGGCAAGATGCATAACCCGGTCACCGATTCCGGCGGCGTCGCACTGGGCACCGTATCTGCGGTCGGTGCGCGGTTCCCCAACCCGCCACAGATCGGTGACCGAGTGGTCACCCTGGCCTCGCTGACGCTGACCCCGCTGCGACTGGACTCGATTGTTCGGGTCACGCTGGAATCAGCTCAGGTGGAGGTCACCGGCACCGCTTACGTGTGTGCCAGTGCGCCGTGGGGGCTGCTGCCCGACGATATGGATATCAACACTGCCGTCGAAATCTACGACGTCTACGGCGCCGCGTCGCATACCGCGCGACTTTCCCCGAAGTCCGGTGTCGTCTACGTGCTGGGCTGTGGTCACGCCGGCAAGCTGGCGATGGCGGCGGCGCGCGACACCATGGACGGCGATTCGACGGTGGTGGCCATCGACGTCGATGAGCGCGCTGTCGGCCGGGTGCGCGATGCAGGGCTCTGCGATATCGGTATCGTCACCGATCTGCAGAACCCGGTGACCGCCCTGGCCGCGCTGCGAGATGCCGGCGCACCACCGGCTGACCTCACCGTCGTGGTGGTCAATGCCGCACGATGCGAACCGTTCTCAATTCTTGCCACTAGGGAACGCGGGACGGTCTTGTTCTTCTCGATGGCGACGAATTTCAGCACCGCCGCACTCACCGCCGATGGGATGGGACACGATGTCACCATGCTGATCGGCAGCGGATACACACCCGACACCGGGAAATACGCGCTCGATCTGGTGCGGCGCACACCGGCGCTGCGCGCCGCAATGGGTGTTGCAAACCTGGGTGGCACACCGTGACCGGCCGGGATTACAAGGAGATGCTGCAATGAGCTGGAACTCAAAGCCCGTCGTCATCACGGCGGCGATCACCGGCGCCGACGTCACACGTGACGATAACCCCAATGTCCCCTACACGCCGACCGAGATCGCCGAATCAAGCCTGCGGTCGGTGGAGGCCGGAGCCGCGATCGTGGCGCTGCACGTACGTGAGGACGATGGCACGCCCAGTGGCCGGCCCGAACTGTTCGTCGCGGTCATTGACCAGATCAGAGCGGGTTCACCCCGGGCGGTGACCAATGTGTCCACTGGCGGATCTAACACGATGAGTATCGAGGACCGGATGGGCGGCCTGCGGGCCAGGCCCGACATGTGTGGCGTGGAGACCGGATCGATGAACTTCGGCGACGAAACGTTCATCACGCCGCCGCCGGCCGCCCGAGAGATCATCGCCCGCGCGCACTCCCAGGGAATTGGGTTGGAGGTGGAGGCGTTCGATGTCGGGCATGTGGTCAGCGCCGTACGCCTCTACGACGAGGGCATCCTGCCCGGCCCACTGCGGGTGAATCTGGTCTTCGGTGTGCCGGGCGGAATCGACGCGTCACCGGAGGCCCTCGATGCCATGCTCCGCCCGCTGCCGTCCGACGCATTTTGGACGGTGACGTGTGTCGGGCGTCCGCACGACCGGGTTCTAGCGCTCGGCCTACTCCGCGGCGCCGATGGTGTGCGGACCGGACTTGAGGATGTCGCCTACATCTCCAAGGGTGTTCATGCTCCGTCGAACGATGCGTTAGTGGCCAAACTTGTCGGACTGTCGAAGACTTTGGGCCGCGAGGTCGCCACCATCGAACAATCCCGGGACCTGCTGGGGCTCAGCTAGCGAAATGCGCACCGATTCCGTCAAGGGTTGCTCCCACCAGGTGCCCCAGGGTCGGTAGGTGATATCCACCCTCCTGCACCACCACGGTCGGAAGTTTCAGTGCCCCAAGGACATCGCCGGCTCGGTGATAGCCCTGCAGGGTTACCTGCAGCGGGCTCTCGGGATCGTCGACCGCGGCGTCCACACCGAGCGCGATCACCAACGCGCTGGCACCGAAGTCAGCGGCAGCGTCGGCGGCCCGTTGGACGGCGGAGAGCCACACCTCGTCACCGGACCCGGGTTCCAGTGGCAGGTTGAGATTCCTATCGAGGCCACCGCCGCGGCCGGTCTCGTCGGCGAAGCCGACGTGGTGCGGGAACCAGCCGGTACCGGGGTCGACGTGCACTGAGGTGGTGAACACGTCGGGTCGCTCATAGAAGATCGCCTGGGTGCCGTTGCCGTGATGGGCATCAATATCGATGATGGCGACATTCGCGAAATCGTTCTCGCACAATGCCTGTGCGGCGATAGCGGCATTGTTGAGGTAGCACGATCCGCCGTACGCCGATCTCGTCGCGTGGTGACCCGGAGGTCGCGTCAACGCGTAGGCGCCGGGCGCGCCATTGACAACAAGATCCACGGCGGTACGGGTCGCATGGGTAGCGGCACGGATCGCTCGCCAGCTTCCCGGTCCGATGAGCGTCATCGTGTCGTAGCAGTACACCCCGACCTCGGCAGGCAGTGCCGTCGGCATCCGGGGCGGAAGCCCCTGACGGAGTTCGGCACTGGGGAACAGATACGGCACCACCCGTTGTGCGCCGAGATCGGGGTAACCACCCGCAACCCAGCGGTCCCACACCGTGGCAAGGTAATTGAGCAACTCAGCCGAGTGCACCGCCGTCAGCCAGGCGTCGTCGTATTCGCGTGCGGGCATCATCGGGTGCCCGAGTTCGCGCAGCGCGGCTTCGATGATCGTGACGCGATCGGCGACTTCGGCGGGCGCCGTCGTCATACCGATCCAGATCTCCGCGCCCGGATCGTGGTCGCGGCAGCGTGGGTCGCCGACCACCGGAATCCGCCCCGCCACCCGGGCAGCATGGCACGATGCGGCCATGGGCGGAAGAGTGCGACTGGCGGATTGGTCGGTCGTCATCGGCACCCTCCCCCGGGGACCCACCAACTCGGTGCTGGATGTGCCGGGCGTCGGACTCGGGCATGCCACGGTGATCTCCGACGATGTCGAC
This sequence comes from Mycobacteriaceae bacterium, assembly GCA_037138275.1. Taxonomy (GTDB): domain Bacteria; phylum Actinomycetota; class Actinomycetes; order Mycobacteriales; family Mycobacteriaceae; genus Mycobacterium. The sequence goes on from JBAXIR010000019.1 coordinate 11,216, forward strand.
CCACCGACTGGCGCCGGCATCGCACGCACCGGCGTCACTGTTCTCGACCCGGGCGCAAGTGTTTGGACGGCCCCGGTGCCGGCCGGTGTGGCGGTACTCAACGGCGCCGGCGAACTGACCGGGCGGTCTCAGATCCAGGAATGGGGCCTCATCGAGAGTCCGGTGTTCCTGACATCGACGATGCAGGTGGGCCGGGTCTATGACGCGGCATGCCGGCTACTCATCGCCGAAGAGCCGGACATCGGAGTCGACGACTGGGTCATTCCGATCGTCGGCGAATGCGATGACTCCTGGCTCAACGATGCCCGTCGCATGCACGTGCAGTACGACCATGTCGCCGAGGCACTGGCGGCCGCGCGACGCTCTGTCGGCAGTACCGAGGTTGGCCTGGGCGCAATCGGCGCGGGCACGGGAATGTGTTGCTACGGGTGGAAGGGCGGCATCGGGTCGGCATCACGGTTGCTACCGGATGGCCATGTCCTCGGGGTGCTGGTGCTAGCCAACTTCGGCTCCTGGGAACGACTGACGATCGCCGGTGTGCCGGTGGGTCGCGTCCTTGGTCCGCCGGCGCATCTGGGACCGAAGCCAGCCGGCTCGTGCATCGGCGTGGTGATCACCGATGCGCCCATCGACGCCGCGGGTTGCACACGCCTGGCGACTCGGATGGGACTCGGACTTGCCCGGACCGGATCCACCGCCCATCACGGTTCCGGTGAGATATTCCTCGGCCTGGCAACAGGATTGCGCGCGGAGCGATCAACGGCAGGCACCACTCGTACCGTGTTGTCCGGGACCCGACTGGACCCCTACTTCGAGGCCACTGTCGACGCGACCGAGGAGGCAGTCATTGACGCACTATTCGCCGCGACGACGACTTCCGGCGTCGGCGGCCGAACGATCGATGCCCTTCCACTCGACCGGGTGCGTCCGATACTGGTGACACCATGACCGGCATCCGCCGCGACGAGTGGATCCCGATGTCGGACGGTGTGCGTCTTGCGGTCACGCTGTACCTGCCCGATTGTGGCCCGCAACCGTGCATCCTGGAGGCATTGCCGTACCGCAAAGATGATCTGACGGCCTCCTATCGCCCCGAGTACACCCGGTTGCGCGACGAGTTCGACTACGCCCTGGTGCGATTGGATGTGCGCGGCACCGGGAGCAGCGGTGGGCGTGCGATCGACGAATACCAGTTACAGGAGCAACCCGATCTGGCCGAGGTGATCGCCTGGATCGCCGCACAGCAGTGGTGCGACGGCAACGTCGGGATGTATGGCACGTCCTACAGCGGCTTCAACTCGCTCCAGATGGCGGCCGAGCGCGCACCCGGGTTGAAGGCCGTCATCGCGATCTACGCCTCGGATGACCGTTTCACCGATGACGTCCACCTGTGCGGTGGTTCGCGGCGCTGGTTGGACCTGGTGGACTACTGCCACTACGTCACGCCGATGAATGCGCTGCCACCGGTACCTGCGGTATGGGGCGACGGGTGGCGTGATGAGTGGGCGGCGCGGATCGCCGAGCACGAGCCGTGGCTGTTCGGGTGGCTGGAGCACACCCGCCGCGACGACTACTGGCAGCACGGATCGATTCGTCCCGCCTACGACGACATCGAGTGTCCGGTGCTCCTCGTCGCCGGCTGGGCGGACGGGTACCGGAACAATTCGTTTCGCACAGTGGCTGCACTGCGTGCGGCGGGTCGGCATGCCGAACTGCTGGCCGGGCCGTGGCCGCATGCCGCGACCTCATCGTGTCTTCCCGGACCCCGCATCGACCTGGTTCCGGAGATGGTCGCGTGGTGGGACCGCTGGCTTCGTGGTCGCAGTCCTGCCACCGAGCCCCCGACGGCGCGCTGGTACGCGCGCGCCTCGCACCGTCCGGCCGTCGACCTCGACCACGTACCGGGTGTGTGGCGGGCCGACGAGTGGCCGACCCCGCGTTCAGCCGAGCGGACCTGGCCGCTGTCGTCGAAGCCGCGCTACGACGTGGTCGCCGATATCGGGCTCACCGCGTGGCTGTCGTGCAGCGGACACCTGCCCTGGGGCCAGCCCGACGATCAGCGCACCGACGATGTCCGGGCGCTGACGTGGGACTGGCCGCTGGCCGATGGGCTGGAGATCGCCGGCTATCCGCATGCGCGACTGCGGATTTCCGTTTCCGAGCCGATCGCCAGCGTCGCACTGCGACTGTGCGACGTGGCACCCGATGGCACCTCCACGCTGGTGTCCCGTGGCTTCCTGAACCTGACCCGCCGCGGCGGTATGGCGACAGCTACACCACTGGTGCCCGGCGAGGTTTACAACGTCGACGTCGGTATCGAGGCAACTGCCTGGCAGTGGGCGCCGGGACACGTGCTGCGGCTCGCATTGGCCGGTGCAGACTGGCCCAACGTCATCGCACCGCCGGCGCCGGTGTCGCTAACCATCCATGGCGGCGAATTGGTGCTGCCTACCTACGACGCGACGACAAGTCCCTATCCGGCACCGGTTTTCACACCCGGTGACGAGAAAGCCACCGAGGACCCGGCCACGATCACCTGGCGGACCTGGCGCGACGTTCTCGCCCGTGTCACCGGTGCCATGATTGATCACGGCGGCGACCCCTACGACACCCCGTTCGGTCGCATGGGCGAGCACTACTTCGGCGAGGTCAGCGTTCAGACCGACACGTTCGCGCAATCGGCGCGATCCGACGTCACATTCGCCGTGCATTTCGATGATGACGGATCGGGTGCACCCGTCGACTGTGTCGTCGCATCACGATTGCACATCGAGGCCGACGAGACCGATCTCGACGTCACGATCACGATGACCTGTGCCGAGACCGGCTCGTCGGGAGAGCGTGTCGTCGGCGAGCGATCTTGGCAGCGACGGTTCGCCCGCGACCTGGCCTGAATTCAGCGCTTGCGCGCCTGCAGGGTGTACGTCAACGGCACGCGCTCAGGTCGGTTGTTCAGGTGCCACTCCCCCTGCGCATCACAGATCATGGTGCCGGGCAGCGCATCCCACGGAACGCTGCGATGCTCGTCTAACGCGGTGAGCTCCACACCGGTATCGAGCAGCGCGGTGATGATCTCTCCCAGCCCATGGTTCCAGGTGTGAGTCGTGGTATGCGTGAAGACGGTATCGGTCTCGACGTAGGTGCCCGCATCCTCGAAGACATCCGGTTCGGGCGTCTCAAAGTACGGGTAGTTGACAACAAGCAGTTGGTCGCCGCGTTCTTCATCCAGACTCCACAGCATGGGATGGCCCTCCCTGATGAACAGCCGCCCGCCGGGCCGCAGCAGACCGCACACGGTCTGCGCCCAACGGCGGATGTCCGGCAGCCAGCACAGCGCACCGATGCCGGTGTAGACCAGGTCGAAGCTGCTCGCGCCGAGGACCGAAACCGCGTCGTATGCGTCGGCCTGGACGAAATCCACATCCGCCCCGGCCAGTTCCGCTATCTGCCGCGCCTCGATCAGAGCGGCGGGCGAGAAGTCGAGTCCGGTCATCCGGGCGCCGAGTCGAGCCAGCGAGATGGTGTCGGTGCCGATGTGGCATTGCAGGTGAACTCCGCGCAGCCCGGCGATGTCGCCGAGTCGCGGAACGTCGAACTGCACCACGTAACTCAGGAAGGCCGGATCCTGGATGAATCGGTCGACGTGGTAGTCCGGCGAGGCAGCGTGCGCGGGCGCGCGCTCGTCCCAGTTGAGCCGATTGATGTCTGCAGAATCCACGATCTCATCGTGGCCCATCTCGTGCGGACTGGCATTGAATTCCCGCGCCCGATTGCGGCACGTGGTGACATGATCCTTCATAGGGCGGATCCAGAAGGGAGTGTTCGATGCCGACAGCGAAGCGAAGTCCGAATTCACGCGGTCGCGCGGTCGCCGAATTGACTCCCGACGACCTGGAACTCGAACGGTACCTGCTCGATCTGACGCTGCAGCCGCTCGACCGCTTCGACGGGTTCGCCCACATCGAACAGTACCTGCTCTCAGCCTTGCGCTATCAGCTCAACTACGCCTGCTACGCGCTGGCGCAGGCCCAATACAACTACACCCCGGCGTTCACCGGATACCTCACCGAGGCCCAGGCCAACACCATCGAGAAGATGCGCGACAAGCGCGTGTGGGGCTATTGGGCGCACGAGTGCCTGGTGGGTTATCAGCGCTGGAACCCCGACCCGATCGTGTTCGCCAACGTCATGTACACCGGGTTTTTCGGAGTGATGCTGGGCCTGTTTGAAACCCTCAACGACACACGATTCTCCGAACCTGGTGCGCTGACGCTGCGGTGGAGCGACGACACCGAGTATGTCTACGAGTTCAGCTCGCTGTGCGAGGCAATCGTGCACAACATGGACATCAGCAGCCACGGCCCGCTGTACCCGTGCGAGCCGCGACTGATCTATCCGATGTGCAATGCATTTTCGCTCTCGACGCTGCTCATACACGACCGATTACACGGCACCGACTTCGGCGCCGGCCGCACCGAGCAGATGGCGCAGGCCTTTGACACGCACAAGTATCTGCAGCCCGACAACCGGTTCCTGGCCGCGCGCGGACCGTTGAAATTCGTCATGAGCCCGTCAGTGGGCAACGACGGGGTGATGTCGTACTGGCTGGACTTCGCCATGCCCGAGCAAGCGGCCAAGACCTGGGAGAACCTGCGGGAGAAGCTGGTCCGGATCACCGACGACGACGTCAAGATCAAGGCCACCACCTGGGAGATTTTGGATCCCGGCAACTACTCCCCCGGTACCGGTATGAGCCGGGTCTCGGTGATGGCCGCCGCCAAGGAACACGGCGACGACGAGTTAGCCGCCGCGTTGGAGATGTCACTGGACAAGCGCTACAGGGTGGTGCGAAAGAACGGGGCGCGGGCCTACACCGGCATCTCCAGCTGGGGCAACGCCGGCCACGTCATGGCGCGGTTCACCACGGAGAATTCGATGGCCGATCTGATGGCCGGCAAGGTCCCCAAACCGTGGAAGACCGGTCCCATACTGGCCCAGGCCGGCTACCCCGACGTCCTGGTGGCTCGCGCGGTCACCGACGGCCGCGGCCTCAACCTGGTGCTGCGGCCCGGAAACGGCGGTGGGCGAACGGTACTCGGGATCCAGCGGCTGGCACCGCGGCGTGACTACGTGGTGACCGGTGGGGTGGACGACACCCTCACCGCCGACGACGACGGCTGCGCGGTGCTGACCGTCGACCTCGATGACCGCCTCGAAGTTATGCTGCGCCCCGCCGCCCCATAGATCAGCACAAGCCCGCCGAGCATCGCCACGACGGGTCCGGCACTGTGGAACACCATGTCTCCCACAATGTTTTCGTGATCGATCTCGAACAGCCGGAAGACGTGCATATCGATCACACCCGACTCGAAAATCACCGCCCCGACCATCACCAGCAGCGTGCCTGCGCCTCTGGGGGCCCGCACAATCATCGCCGAGCGACTGAGCCTGAACGCAACGACGGCCAGAACCAGGTAGCAACCGCCGCGCAGTAACCATCTCGCTGGTGAGCCGGTATTCGCCATGATCCCGCTCCACACCAGCACCGGCGCGGCAATCAGACAGATGGCGATTCCGATCGAGCAGTACCGGAACACAGCATCGGTCTCTGGCCGGCGATCTACCCCGGCGTCGGCGAGCACGGATACGAACGCGGCCATCGGCTGCCCCGGTGCCGGACGCTGGGCGACGGGTGCGAACAGCATCGACGTGTCATCGGCGCCACTACCGAATACCCGGCGTATCCGGCCGACCACCGCGAAGATCAACAGGCCCACAATGCAACAGGTCATCGCGGCTAATCATCGCCGACCGGCGGTCGCAGCGCATACCAATTCTGCGAAACGTTGCACTGAGTGGGAAGCGCCCCGACCGGTTCAGACCATCCAGTTGGCGACGTATGACGGATCGGTCAGCGCCGCCCGGTCGAGCCGGAAGGCCGACAGGTCATAGCTGCTGGCGCCGTCAATCGCCATATCGGTGAGCAGCCGTCCGAACAGCGCAGCGAACTTGAACCCGTGCCCCGCGCCCAGCCCGACGGTGACGCTCGGATGTTCGGGCAGTCGATCAATGACGAAGTCGCGATCGGGCGTCAACGTGTACAGGCAACGCTTCGACCGAATCGGATCACCTGAACCGGGGAACACACCGCGCATGAATGTCGAAAGCCGTTCCAGCATAGCTTCATCCAGGGCGCCGCTTCGGGCGTCCGCCGTCACGGTGGGGCCGCCGCAGTCCTGCGCGGCTTTGACAGTCGCCTCACCGTAGGTGGGGAATCCGTAGTAGGACGGCTCGTCCATCCAGATCCACACCGGGAACACCTCGGGACTGAACTTCGAGGGTTGCGGCGGCGCGAAGTAGGTGAGTTGCTCCTCGGTCACGGTCAGCGGCAGGTCCACACCGAGTGGTGCCAGCAGACCGGCCGTCCATGCGTCGGCGGTAACGACGACCCGCCCCACGCTCACCACACCGTCGGCGGTGACCAGTTCGACACTGTCGGGGCCGGGCACGATCGCCTCGACGCGGGTGTTGTCCTGGATAGTCGCGCCGAGTTCTCGCGCACGGCGCGTCATCGCGGCGGTGCCTGCGGCAGCGGGCACGATGCCGGTGCGCGCCTGATGGATGGCGGTCGTTCCGTCCGGGAGCACGATCGCCGGCCAGCGATCGCGCACCGTGTCGGGATCCAGAACGTCATAGGTGATGCGGTGGAAATCCATCGACGAGAGGTAGTCATCCATCGGAATGTGCGCATCCGGCGGGTACAGGTCGAGTCCACCGGTCATCGTCACGAACTGCTGGCCGGTTTCATTCTCCAGGCGAGCCCACTCGTCGTAGGCACCGAAGGTCAGGGCCACGTACTCCGGAGTGTGGTAGCTGTGCCGGATGATCCGCGAGGTGTCGTGCGAAGCGCCACGCTCGTGACCGAGTCCGAAGGCCTCGATGCCGAGAACACTCAAGCCACGACTGGCGGCGTGCCAGGCGGTGGAACTTCCCAGTCCGCCGAGTCCGATGACGGCCAGGTCGTAGGTGGCCCTGTCATAAGCCTTACCCACCGTAGTCACCTCCCTGCCGCTCAAGCCGGGGCAGCAGCCAGCGCCGGATATCGAGGGCTGCGTCCTCCATCGGCGCGAACCAGCCCTGAGAGTAGTACCGCGAGGTCATTCCACGTTGCACCGATTCGCAGATCGCCCAGTCTTGACGGTTGACCAGATCCCAGAGCTCGGCGGCGTCACTCGGGTCAAATCCCGGCTTCGTGATTTCGTCAGCGGCGAAGAGCAGCTCGCAGGTGACCTCGGTGCGATCAACCGCGGTGGGTCGCAGGATAAACGCGGCTACATGTTCGGCGGCAAGTGACAGCAGTAGGTTCGGATAGACCAGTTCGCCTTTGTGTCTTACCCGTTCGGCGTCATCGAGATCTGGGAACGGGGCGCGGTCACTGGTACCGGACAGTGTGAACGTCCAGGCGCCGTCGCGATGCGGGACGCCGTCCTCCCACTCGAGGCCGGCGCCACCACCGGCGAACGCGGGCACCAGTCGGGACAGTTCCGGGTGCACCGGGCCGCAGTGGTAGCACTCGTTGTAGTTCTCAGCGAGCACCTTCCAGTTCGCCGCGACCGAATACCCCAGGCGTTTGCCCACCACCAGTGTGTCCAGTGGGTAACGCCGGACCCGGTCCGGCACCGGCGACAATGCGTCGACGACCGCCGGTGCCGCCAGATCGTCGGTGAGCCAGAGGAATCCACCCCAGGCCCCGGCGCGCAGTGCGTTCAGCCGGAAGGCCGAATTGTCGACGTCAACATCGTCGGTATGCGGCGCATGCAACAGATGGCCGTCGAGTCCATAGGTCCACGAGTGATACGGGCAGCGCAGTGATTTGGCGTCACAGGCGGCGGGAGACTCAGCCGACTCGACCGGCACCAGTTGGGAACCTCGGTGCCGACACACATTGGCGAACGCGTGCAGCGATCCGGCGTCGTCGGCGGTGATGATGATCGACTCGTTGAAAAAATCGACGACCGCGCGGCGCTGCGGGAGCACCCGGCCGGATTTCGCAAGGCCGAGTTCGTCAAGTCGGCCGATGCAGGTCCACTCGCGGCGCAGCATCTCGGACTCGCGCTCGAAGGACACCGCATCGACGTAATGGTGCCGATCCAGGGCAGGTTGCAGTGCCCGCCCGGATACACCCGACACCACACCACCTCCTGTGTTTCAGCACACTCAGTATCGCGCAGCCCGACGCTATCGGTGTGCATTGGCCTCGACAAGATGGCAGGCAGCGGTGTGGCCGGCTCCGAGCCCATCGATCGCGATCATGGGCAACTCGACGGTCCGGCATTGCTGATCGACACCGGCGGCGGCCGCCGTCCCGTCGGCGAGTGCGGGACACCGGGTGTGGAACCGGCAACCGGCGGGGATCCGGGTGGGGTCGGGCGTCTCACCGGTCAGCACGATCGGCTCGAGGCGCGCCACCTCCGGCACCACCGAGAGCAGCGCCCCGGTATAGGGATGTTGCGGCGCGGCCAGGATCTCCTCGGTGGGTCCGATCTCGATGATGCGGCCGAGGTACATCACCGCCACCCGGTCGGCGATATTCCACGCCAGCCCGAGGTCGTGGGTGACAACGAGCAATGTCAACCCGAGTTCGTCGCGCAACCGCAGCAGCAGTGCCAGGATCTCCCCTCGCACCGACGCATCGAGGCTGGACACCGGCTCGTCAGCGACAATGATCTCCGGTTCGAGCACCAGCGCACCGGCGATCACCACCCGCTGGCGCTGTCCACCGGAAAGCTCATGCGGATATTTCAGATAGAACCTCTCGGGAGGGCGCAGCCCCGCCCGCGAAAGTGCATCAGCTACCTTGGCCTCCTCACCCTCGTGCAGACCATGCACCCGCAAGCCCTCGGCGACGGCTTCGTACACCGTGTGTCTCGGGTTCAGAGCCCCGGATGGGTCCTGCAGGATCAACTGCGCTCGCCGTCGGTAGGCCTTCAAGTCACGGGCCCGGTAGGAGAGCTTCTCTCCACCGACATATACCGCGCCCGCCGCAGGCTTCTGCAGGCCCAGGATCGTTCGGGCCAGTGTGGTTTTGCCACAACCGCTTTCGCCAACAAGTGCGAGAATCTCACCCCGGTGGACCGCCAGGTTGACGCCGTCAACGGCACGTGCGATGTCACCGCTGCGGGTACGGAACTCGACTTCCAGTGCACGCGCCTCAAGCGCCGGCGTATCGGCGCCGTAGGTGGCCGTCACACCAACACCTCACCGGCACGGTGGCAGGCGGCTCCGCGGTCGCCGTGTCTGGTCAGCAGCGGCTCGACCGTCGAGCACGCATCGACGGCGATCGGGCAACGCGGATGCAGCGGACATCCCGGCGGAAGGTCACCGGGGAACGGCGGGTCACCGGGCAAACCAGCGGGGGCATACCGGAACGCTGGATCGCCAATCCGGGGAAATGCGCCGGCCAGCGCCTTCGCATACGGATGCAGTGGCGTGGCGAACACATCGGTCGCGGCGCCTTCCTCAACGATCCGGCCGGCATACATCACCGCGACCCGATCGCAGGCACCGGCTAGAACGGACAGATCATGACTGATCAACACCACGCCCAGGCCGAACTGCCTGACCAACGACGACAGCAGGTCCAGAACCTGCGCCTGGACCATCACGTCGAGGGCGGTCGTGGGTTCGTCGGCGATCAACAGGCTGGGCCGGCAGGCCAGGGCCATGGCAATCATGACCCGTTGCTTCTGCCCGCCGGAAAGCTGGTGCGGGTAATCGCCGGCCCGATTGGCCGGCAGGCCAACCTGCTCCAGCAGTTCACCCACGCGCACTCGTGCGGCGTGGCCACCGACGTCCTCATGCAGCAGGATCGGCTCGGCGAGTTGCGTCTCAATCCGCTGCACCGGGTTTAGCGCGTGCTGCGCACCCTGGAAGACCACCGCGGCCTTCGCCCAGCGGGCGGCGCGCAACTGACCGAACGACATGGCCATCACATCTTCTCCGTCGAGCCGGATGTGACCGGTCACCTGTGCGTTCTTCGGTAGCAACCGCAGCACCGAATCCGCCAAAGTCGTTTTGCCACAGCCGGATTCACCAGCGATGCCGAGGGTCTGCCCCAGCGGAAGGCTCAGCGACACGTTACGCACTGCCGGGACCGGACCCTGCGCGGACTGGTAGGTGATGCTGACATCGTCGAACTCCAGCAGCGTCATTGCGGGCCCTCACGCGGATCAAGGATGTCCTCGAGTGCTCGCCCGACGAGGTTGAAGGCCAGTACGACGAGGACGACGCAGGCACCCGGTGCTGCCAAATACCACCACGCGCCAGCCGAGATCGCCCCGGTGGAGAACGCATCGTCGAGGATGGTCCCCCAGGACACCGCCGTCGGATCGCCCAGGCCCAGAAAGGACAGCGTTGTTTCCGACAGGATGGAGATCGACACCGCCAGTGTGGTGTTCGCCAGCACGAGTGGCATGACATTGGGCAGCACGTGACGCGTCATCTGATGCAGGTCGCCCGCACCCAGTGCCTTGGCACGTTCGAGGTAGGGCCGGCCCTCCACTGACAGTGTTTGAGCGCGGATCAGTCGGGCGGTGGCCGGCCACGAGGTCACCCCGATCACGATGATGATGTTGAGCAGGCTCTTGCCGAGCACGGTGGCCAGCACGATGGCGAGCGGCAGAAAAGGGATGACCAGGAACCAGTCGATCAGGCGATCGAGTACTCCACCGATCAGACCACGGAAGTGGCCAGACGCGATGCCGACAGCGGTGCCGATGAACATCGACAAGACGGTGGCGCACAAACCCACCAGCAGCGAGATACGGGCACCCCATACGACCAGAGCCAAGACATTGCGGCCGGCGTCGTCGGTGCCGAGCCAGTACCGAGCCGTCGGTGATTCGTAGACCCCGCCGGTCGCCTTGGTGACATCCAGTTGGGACGCGTCGAACAGCAGTGGCGCGGCGAGCGCGAGGGCGGCGAACGTGACGAAGATCGCCAAACCCACCATCCCGGTGGGTGACCGCCGGAACTGCTCCCCCAGTTGTTTCCAAGATCGGCGCCGGCGCGCCCACACGATCGACCGAGTCGAGACCGATGTCATGTCCGCACCCGCGGATCAAGCCGGGCATACAACAGGTCGGCGACGAGGTTCGCGACGATCACAGCCGCCGAGAACAACAGGAACAGCGTCTGCAGCAGCGGTATGTCCGGCCCGCGCAGGGCCAGCACGGTCAGCGAACCAAGCCCGGCGACCGAGAAGACATACTCGATGGTGATGGCTCCGCCGACGACGAAGCCGAGGTTGAGGAAGATCAGTGTCGTCGTCGGAAGCAACGCGTTGGGCACCGCATGACGGCGCCGGACGTCGGCCTCCCGCAGGCCCTTGGCCCGCGCGGTCCGAAGATAGTCCGCGCCCATCTCGTCGATCAGTGAGGCACGCATGACGAGGGAATACTCGGCGAGGTAGATGACGGTCAGGGTGAAGACCGGCAGGGCGAGATGCCATGCGACATCGGCCATCCCGGCGAGGGTGCCGATGTCGACGCCCGGGGTGGACAGTCCGCCGACCGGAAAGATCCCGGGGATGCCGAACACACCGACCGAGAAGACGATCAGCAGGATCATCCCGAACCAGAACTCCGGCATGGAATAGAGAACCAGGGTGACGGTGGTGGCAATCTTGTCGAAACGCTGACCGCGCTTCCAGGCGCTGCGAATACCGAGCCAGACACCGAAGACCGTGGCCAGTACCGTTGCCGTGCCGACGAGCAGCAGGGTCGGCCAGATCCGCGGGCCGATGACATCCCACACCGGGGCGCTGAATCGCTGCGACGGCAACTCGGGCACGAAGGGGTTCTTGATATAGGCGAAGAACTGCTCGCCGATCGGGGCGTTGAACCTGGCCTGCAACTGCCGTTTGATCTCGGGATCCACATCACGCCCGCGCGTGTAGAGCGAGATGGGATCGCCGGGCAGCAGTCGAAACAAAAAGAAGTTGAAGAGGATCACGAAGATAAAAGTCCCAACCGCCGACAGCAGCCGAGACAACCCGTACCGAACGCCCGGTGCCAGGACTCCCCTGCGGCCGGGCACCGACGAGCGAGATGCGGTGTCCGGTCCGCTGATCAGTGACATACCGGTATCACTCGCGGTCGTCGGCTCCCACGGTGCGACGCCGTCGCAGCACCAGCAGCGCCAGACCGCCGAGTACCGCCACGGCAGCCACGATTCCGCCGATCACCGCCGGCGACAATCCGCCACCGGCCTGTCCTGAGTCGGCGGCCTGTACGGGCTTGAGGTTCTCGTAGGTCCAGGTTCCATACTGGAAGAGATACGACCCGTCCGGTGCGGGCTGCGGTATGAAGCCCTCGAACCTGTCGCTGCGATAGGCGACCAGGTTGTCGTAGTAGTAGGTGATGGCGTAGGGCCAGTCGTCGTAGAGGATCTGCTGCATCTGCTTGACGATCTCGATGCGCTTGGCGGGATCGGTCTCGGTGCTTTGTGCGGTGAAGAGGGCGTCGTACTCCGGATTGCAGTAGAACGAGTCGGAGAGGTTGGCCACGATGCTGCCGCCGTCTTCGTAGGACCTCTTGTCACAGGTGAAGGTGGACAGTTGGTAACCGGGGTCCGGTTCGACGACCCAGCCCCACTCGAACATGTCGTACTCGCCCTGGCCGATCTTCTCGGTCAGGGCGTCCTCGGCGATCAGCGTCACAGTTGTCTCAACTCCGATATCGGCGAGGTAATTCTTGATGAACTCGACGGCTTTCTTCGACGCTGCCTTATCCGATCGGCCGAACAGTCGGAACTTCAGAGGCGCACCGGTCGCATCCTGGCGAACGCCGTTCGGGCCCAACGGGTATCCGGCGGCATCCAGCAGTGATCGGGCCTTGTCCGGGTCGTAGCTGACCTCATTGGGTGGCGAGAGGTGCCAATCGGCGTACATCGGTGGAATCAGCGTCGAACCGACGCTGCCGTGTCCACCCAGCACCTTCTCGACGAGGGCTTTGCGATCGATCGACCAGCCGATGGCCTCGCGCAGGCGCTTGTCCTTCAGCAGGGGATTGCCGTCCCCGATCGGCTTGTTATCTATGGTTGCGGCACCGGTGTTGAAGGCCAACTCGTTGAATCCCGAGTAGACCGCCGACAGGCGTTTGATGTTCGGCACATCAGCCAGTGAATCGAAGACATTCGACTCCAGGCTGTCGGCGTAGTCGATCTCACCCTTGCGTAGCGCCTGACCGAGCGCATCGGGGTTGGCGTAGAACTTGAAGACGACCTCGTCGACGGCGGGCTTGCCGCGATAGAAGTTGGGGTTGGCGACCATCCGGGTGAACTGCCCGACTTGACGCTCCGCGGTCAGATACGGACCGGCGCCGACAACGGGCTTGCCGTCGGTGGGCTCGTCTTTGAAACTCTGGATGGCAGTCTCGTCGATCTTTGAGTAGACGTGCTCGGGCAGAATGTAGACCGCGAGTTTCTCCATGATCGGTGAGGGCTTGTCGACCCGAAGGATCAGCGTGGTGTCATCCGGTGCCTCGGCCTTGGTGATGTTGCCGACGTAGTTGCCGTAGTTGACCTTCTCGAACGTGCCATTGATGATCCGGTTGAACGTGTACGCGGCATCTTTGGCCGTCAACGGGACGTCATCGCTCCATTTCAGCCCGGGCCTGATCTTGTAGGTCCAGAACGTCTTGTCCGGGGACTCCGTCCATGACTCGGCCAAGCCGGGCTGGATGCTGAAATCCTTGGCCCCGTACTCGGTCAGGGTCGGATAGACCATCTGGAAGATCTCGTAGGCGGCGGCGGTGACGCCGACGAACGGGTTCAGAGAGTCGACGTCCTGGGTCACTCCCACGGTGAACACCGACTTGGCCGGTTCCGCTCCGGCGGGTACCCCGGCGGGCAATAGCAGCCCGAGAACAAACAGGATCACGGCGACCAGGCGTGCGGGTCGATATGCCATCACGGCCCCTTTCGGTGGCGGGTACGGCTATTCACTTGACTGACGGATCACCCCACCATGGCAGCATTATCGGACCCAGGCCGGCGTTCTGGCCTAATCCGCCGAGTTGAGTGGGATAGCGCAGGTCCGTCGCAGTATCGTTTAACCCTGGCTCGCCTTCGAGTCCCTGCGGAGGTTGCGTGGCACCCGATATCGGCTCCTTTCCCGAGCCGCCCGCGGCGCGTATCGGACAGGACCCGCGCGAACCGTACGGCTGGATCGCCGAGCCGACTGGGGAGTTGATCGGACTTCTCGATGCCGAGCGCGCCTATTACGAAGCCCGCACCGCACCACTGGGCAAACTGCGCGCGGTGCTGGCTGCTGAGATGACCGCGCGGGTGCCGGACCGCTCCGAGTCGGCACCGTGGCAGGCCGGAGCCTTTACCTACCGAAACGTGCACGAGGTCGGCGCCGAGTTCCCCGCCCTGGTTCGGCGCGTCGGGGTCGGCCCAGACGG
>JBAXIR010000020.1:0-25336 GCA_037138275.1 Mycobacteriaceae bacterium
ACGTTGATCTGCCCGTAGTCGAAGGTGCTGCGCAGCGGTTCGGTCCAGATCGCGATCGCGGTCCAGAGCATGGCCCTGGGCACAGACCCTTCGGCAAGCCCGAGCAGCCGCTGACTGCATCGAACCACGCCGTACAGGGCAGCGATGGTGCCGAGCTGCCAACACAACGCCACCAGTCCGAACGGCAGCCTGCTCAATGGGTAGAACACCAGTGCCGCGAACGGCGGATAGGTGAACGGCAAGGGGAAGTCCGGAGTCTGGTCGGCGTAGACGTAGGAGTACAGCGTCCCGGGCTCATCGAGGGCCCCCGCGCCACCGAGGTAGACATGCAGATCGACGAAGTTTTCACCGTTGGGAACCAGATAGGTCCAGGCCAGCCTGGCCGCCACACTGGCCAGCAGGAGCACCGGTGCCAGCCGGATCAGGCGTCCGTTGGCGGGCCGTCCTGGCGAGCCGGTGCGCACCGTGTGACTGTAGCCAGCCCCGTTGTTCGTCGGTCGTGATGTCACCTGTCGCGATGTAACCGGTGGCCATCGCTCCCGTAACGGTTAAATAACCGCCACTCGTGTCACTTGAGTAACTCCTGTATCGGGCTACCTTCGGGTTTCACGACCTGCAATCAAAGGAGTGGGATCACGATGTCACGTTTCGCACGTTTTGCCGGATTGACTGCCGCCAATGCGATTACGGCTGCCGGGCTTGCCTCAGCCGCCATCGCACTCAGCCCAACCGCGGCTGCTGACCCCATCCTGCCACCGGTCCTCCCGGATGTGCCGGCACTGGGCATGATCCAGCAGCTGGCCTCCAACCCCGCCGGAATCGGCGCGGTGCTGCAGACCGCAGCGACCGCACTCAGCGGCGCCTCATCGATCATGGGTGCCCCGGCCGCAGGCTCGACGTTGCCGGTCTCGCCGATCACCGTTCCGGGAGCCGCGCCGGTCGCTCCGCCTGCGGCCTCCACCAGCCCGATAGCCGAGTACCTGCCGCTGCTGAACCAGATCGGAATCCCGGGCAACCTGGCCAACCTGGCGCCGTCGCAGATGCCCTTCCCGATTCAGATCGGCGATGCCGCGGGTGTTACGCCGGCACCGCTGACCGCTCCGGTGGGCGCGCCTGTGGCCGGGGCACTCTTGCCCGCGCCGCTGGTGCCGCCGACCGGCGGGGTGCTGAACGCACTGCCGTTGCTCGCCGCCCTGCCCTGACCGACGAACCTCTGACTGGGAGCACACTGTGCTGTATATCGCCAAGCTGGCCACCGGCCTCACCGCCACTGCACTCGCCGTGACGACCCTGGCCTGGAGTCCAGCATCGGCAGCTGACCCGACCATCCCGTTGGATCCGGGTCAACTGCCGGGCATGGAGGCCATGCAGAACCTCAGCCCGGTGATCCAGCAGGCTGCTGCCGCGCCGTCGTCGGCACAGCAACTGTTGCTGGCGGCGGCATCGCAACTGGCTGGCAACGCCACGACACCGGCCGGATCGGCAGCACTTGCCGACGCCGTCACCCGATTCATTCAGGATGGCGGACCGGCCAGCCTGATGTCGGCACTGCCGTCGGCGACGGTCTCCCAACCGTCGGTATCCGGCCCAGCGCACGGAACCATGCCGCTGCTCACACCCGGCACCGGTAACGGGCCGATACCGCTCGAACAGCATGTGCCCGCGGTCGGCGCGATTCCCGGTACCGAGGCTCATCTGGCCGCTGGCATCGATCCCGCACACGCGGCCGGCCCGGTAGCCGACGCCATGCCTGAGGTGCCGCAGATGGTCGCTGCGCCTGTCGCCCAGGCCGCAGCGCCAGCCCCGGAAGCCTTACCCGCCCCCGCCCCCGCTGCGGCGGTTCCGTCGTTCGACCCGAACAGCCCGCCGACGCAGGACTTCATGTACCCGTCGATCAGCAGCGGGTGCCTCAAGGACGGCGGCAACGTCATCGCCGCGGCACTGTCGGTGGCCGGGCCGGCGAAGATCCCCACACCCGGACCCGGCGCTGGGCAGACGGCCTACGTGTTCACCGCGGTGGGTACTCCGGCGCCGGCGGCCGAGCAAAAATTGCCGCTCAACGTGACCTGGGTCAACCTCACCACCGGACGATCGGGAAGCGCGACGCTCAAGCCCAATCCCGGTATCAACCCCGAGGGACCCACCACGCTGACCGCCATCGTGGACACCGGTTCGGGCAGCATCATGTCGACAATCTTCGGCCAGGTCACCACGCTGGATAAGCAGTGCACCTTCATGCCGACGATCGGATCATCGGTCGTTCCGTAAGGGCGCGCAGCCCGCCTATGGCCCAGCGGGCCATGAACGGCCCTGTGGCCCCGCGGGCCATGAACGGCCCTTCCTGCCTAGTAGGCCATGAACAGAATGTGTTCCCGCTCGTACTCCATACCCGGGTGCGCCGCAGCCAGGTGTGCCTGAGCAAGGTCGACCAGATCGTCCTCGTCCTTGCCGACGATCGCCTCACCGCAGGGGCAATTGAGATGCGTCTTCATTAGTTCTCCCGTTCCTCAGACCTTGGCTGCCGCAGCCTTGGCCGCTTTCATCTTCTTCTTGTACGCCCGGACCTGTTCCAGCGACCCCTTGTCGACCACATCGGCAATGGACATCTGCGATCCGGCCCTGCCGTAGTCACCGGCAGCCGCCCGCCATCCCCGTGGGGTCACTCCGTACTGCTTGCCCAACAGTGCCAGAAAGATCTTGGCCTTCTGCTCACCGAACCCAGGCAGCGCCTTTAATCGCCGCAGCACCTCGGATCCATCGGGTTCGCCATCGGTCCACAATCCGGCAGTGTTGCCGTTGTAGCGGTCGACGATGGCGCGAGCAAGGTCCTGAATCCGCTTCGCCATCGATCCCGGAAAGCGATGCACCGCAGGCGTTTGTGCACACACCGCGACGAACGCGTCCGGATCGGCCTCGGCGATTGACCGGGCGTCGAATCCATCGATCCGGTCGGCGATTTTGCGCGGTCCTGCAAACGCGACTTCCATCGCAATCTGTTGATCGAGCAACATCCCGACCAGCAGCGCGAACGGATCCTCGGACAGCAGAGAATCGGCGGCGGGGTCTGATGTGAGTTGCAGTCGCGCCATGGCGCCAGTCTAGGCAGGATCGAGGGCGGAGTGGCAGCCGGAGTTGGCGCCCGGCGATCGGGGGCCGACCAGTGACGACCGCTTAAGCGCTGCCACTGCGACGACGGAACTCCCGGCGGTTCTCCACCACACCGTGCGCGCGAACCTGCTTGCCACCGATGTCCTTGTGGTCGGAATTACCCGCCGACTTCGCCTTCTTGCGTTCCAGCGCCTCGCGGAACTTGCGTTTGGTGTCCTCGCTCGGATCAGACTCTGACTCAGCCATAGGGGCAGGGTAGCCCAGTCGCGGCCGGCGGGGCGTCAGCGGTTGCCGGGCGGCATGCCGTACAGATGGGTAATGGTCAGTCGCAGCAGCACCCGCCGGTCGGTGACCATGGCCCGGCGGTAGTCGTCCCAATCCGGGTGCTCGCCGACCACATTCCGATACAGCACGATCAGCGACTCGACGGTCTCGTCATTAGGCGCTGCTGCCGGTGGACTCAACACGGCGTCGCCCTCGGCGACCGCATACGACCAGCCGTCCTCCGAACTGACCAGAATCGACGCCCGCGCGTCGCGGCGAAGGTTGCGCGTTTTGGCCCGCGGTTCGGTGACCGACACCTCAAAGGTCAGGGTGCGCGGATCGAAGTGATAGGTCACGTTCGACAACTGTGGGCGGCCATCGCGCTTGATTGTGGCCAGGATGCCCAGCGAGTTGCCCGCGATCACCGCGAGAAGTTTGTCATCGAAGACGTGACGTGTCACAGCCCGAAGCCTACGCCGCGCGCGCCAGTAGGCTCAGATCCAAATGAACGGTCCCACCGATCCCAGTGCAGCGCTCACCGGAGTCTCCGAAACCGCACTCATGACGCTGAACGGCCGAGCCACTCAGGCCGGCCTGCCCGACGCCATCATTGAGGATCCGATGGCCATTCGATTGCGCGATACGTTGACGACCACCTACGGCGTCAACTATGACAAGTTCGGCCTCCGCGGCCAGGAGATGGCGCTGCGCTCCATAGCAGTCGACAAGTGCGCCATCGCCTACCTGCGCGCGCACCCGAGAGCCACTGTCGTGGCGCTCGCGGAGGGTTTTCAAACCAGCTTCTGGCGCCTCGACACAGCAATCGGCGATGCACAATTCCGGTGGATCTCGGTGGATCTGCCGCCGGTGATCGAACTGCGCGAGCGCCTTCTGCCGCACTCCCCGCGAATCACCAACCTCGGCCAGTCCGCACTGGACTACAGCTGGATGGATCGCGTCGATGACTCTGAGGGCGTGTTCATCACCGCCGAAGGCCTGTTGATGTACCTGCAGCCCAGTGAGGCGATGGACTTGATCACCCAGTGCGCCAGACGTTTTCCCGGCGGCCAGATGTTCTTCGACCTTCCCCCGACCATCATCAAGAAAATGGCGCCGAAGGGTATCCGCGCGACCAAGTCCTACCGAGTGCCGCCGATGCCGTTCAGCCTCTCCATCAACCAGCTGTCCGATTTGGTGGGAACCATGCCCGGCCTGACGACGGTTCACGACATCCCGATGCCGAAGGGGCGGGGGTTCATTTTCCACAAGGTGTTCCCGGCACTGTGGGGATTCGGCCCGACGAAGCCGTTCCGGGGTGTGTACGCGCTGCTCGAGTTCGGCTGAGCCTCAGCCGAACTCGGCATCCAGGTAGCGGCCCGCCTCCGGCTTGCCGAGGCCTAGCCTACGGGCGGTCTCGGCATAGGCATGCGCCGCGGCCGCCATCGCCGCGTCGGCGGGATCCGATCGGGCGACGAACGTGCCCCATCGGCGCCGGGTTTCGACGATCCCCGCGCTCTCCAATTCACGGTAGGCGCGCGCCACAGTGTTGACCGCCACCCCGAGTTCGGCAGCCAGCTCCCGCACCGTCGGCAGCCGGGTGCCGGCAGCGAGTCTGCCGTCGCGGACGGCGGCGATCACCGCTATCCGCAACTGGTCGAACAACGCCACCGGCGAATCGGTGTCCACTCGCAGCCACTGAGCCAGTTCCGCCACGCGTCTCAGTATCGCCGCTATCTTGTGGATGTGCGTATCGCGGTGCTGAGCGGAGCGGGAATCTCCGCCGAGAGTGGGGTGCCGACATTCCGCGACGACGCAACGGGGTTGTGGTCGAAGTACGACCCGTACGAGTTGTCCAGCACCGACGGCTGGCAGCGTCACCCCGAGCGGGTGTGGGCCTGGTACCTGTGGCGGCACCATCTCGTCAAGCAGGTCGAACCGAACGACGGCCATCGCGCCGTCGCGGACTGGCAGGACTTCGGCGAGGTCACTGTGATCACCCAGAACGTCGATGATCTGCACGAGCGGGCCGGCAGCCGCGCCGTGCATCACCTGCACGGCAGCCTGTTCGAGTTCTGGTGCGACACCTGCGGTTCGCGTTATCACCAGCCGCTGCCCGATATGCCCGAGGCGGAACTTGAGAAGATGCCCCCGTCGTGTGAGTGCGGCGGGCTGATCCGGCCCGGGATCGTCTGGTTCGGGGAGCAGCTACCCGACGAGGCGTGGCGGGCCGCTGTGGAGGCGGTCGCCCACGCCGATGTGCTCATCGTGGTCGGCACCTCCGGCCTGGTCTACCCGGCCGCAGGTCTACCCGAGTACGCACTGACGCGCGGCACGGTGGTGGTGGAAGTCAACCCCGAGCCCACACCGCTATCGGCGACGGCCACGGTGACGATCCGCGCTTCCGCCGGTGCCGCGCTGCCCGGCTTGCTGCAGCGACTGCCCGCTCTACTGGCCGACAACCCTTAAGAGTTCTTGCTCGCCCGGCCGAGCGCGATCTCGGAGATCGGCAGCGGAACCCAGGCCGGAAACGTCCACTGCCGTCGGGCGGCCTCGATGGTGAACCCCGCCCCCGTGATCGCACGTTCGGTATAGCGGTGCGTGTGGCAGTTGCCGGCAATCCGCGGCCACACGGTGATATCCGCGACGCGTTGCACCCCGCCACGCCAGCCCGCACTGGCGACATGCTCGAAGTAGCGCAACTCACCACCGGGTTTGAGTACCGAGTTCAGTTGGTGCAGAACGGTATCGGGGTCCCCGACCGAGCACAGCACCAGCGAGCAGACGACGGCGTCGAACGGCTCGCCGGCGGGCATGGTTTCGACTGTGGATTCGAGAACTGTGACCGGCACCGATGCGGCAGCTGCCGCATCGCGCGCGACCGGAGCCAGCCGGGTCTCCGGTTCCAGCGCGACCACATGCTCGACGGTGTCGGGGTAATAGGCGAAATTGGTCCCGGTGCCGGCGCCGACCTCGAGCACCCGGCCGCGGAGGCCGGCTAGGTTCTCGCCGCGCAACCGGCGCAACAGCGCGGTTTCATGAGCAGATATCACCGTCCACATCCGGGCGAAGAACGGGTGGTCCAGCGTCTGCTCACTCACAGGCCCCACCCTAACCACCGACTTAGTCGGCGCCGCGCGCCCCCACCACGGTGCGATGGCGGCCGCCATCGTGGCGGCGCTCCGCAGGCTCCTCGCTGATACCGATGCGCTGATGCAACCGTGCCAGCGGGCCCGGCGACCACCAGTTCCACTTGCCCATCACCCGCATGAACGATGGCAGCAGTGCCATCCGGACCAGGGTCGCGTCGACCAGCACGGCCAGGGTCAGCCCCAGACCGAAGATCCGCATGAACGACACCTGGGCGGCGATCAGCGCGGCGAACGCGATCGACATGATCAGGGCGGCCGCGGTGACAACCCGCCCGGTTCGCGCTAAGCCCAGGGCTACGGCCTCATCGCTTCCTTCACTCGTCTGCGGGGAATCCAGCCAGTACTCCCGGATTCTTGCCAGCAGGAACACCTCGTAGTCCATTGAGAGCCCGAACGCCACGCAGAACAACAGCACCGGCATGTTCGCTTCCATCGTGCCGGTCGCAGTGGTACCCAGCGCACCGAGGTGTCCGTCCTGGAAGATCCACACCAGTGCGCCGAACGCAGCGGACAGCGAAAGCAGATTCATCACCACCGCTTTCAGCGGCAGCACCACACTGCCGGTCAGCAGGAACAACAGCACGAGGGTGATCACACCGATCAATCCGAGCACGATCGGCAGCCGGGAGGTGATGGCGGTGACGCTGTCCCGGTTGACCTGGGCGCCGCCGCCGATCAGCACTTCACGTCCGGCCGGTTCGGCAACGGCGTGTAGTCGGTCGAGTTGCACCTTGGAGGCGTCCGAGAAAAGTGCGGCGGTACTGCGCACCGACAGGAATGCGCTGCCGTCGGCAATCCCGGCCGGCGCCGACTGCGGACCGATCCGGTTTCCGCCCACGAAGGTTCCGCCTGGGGAGGACACCAGCGACACATCGGGAACCCGGGACAGATCTGCGGCGTAGCGGTCGAGTTCGAGCGGGCTGGCACCGGCGGCGTCGGGTATCACCATGGTCACCGCGGAGTTGAAGTTGCTCGCGAAGTCGTCACGAAGTTGGTCGCCCACCTGATGAGCAGACGCGGTCTTGGGCAGGACCCGATCATCGGGGTTGCCGAACTGGATGCGCAGGAACGGCGCGCCCAACAACATCAGCAGCGCGACAATAGCGACGCCGATCGGGATCGCCCGCGCCATCACGAACTTCGTTGAGCGGTACCAGAATTGCCGCTGCACGGGTTTGGCCACGGGCTCCGATCGCCGCAACACCCGACGCACCAAGCGGCGGATGTCGAAGGAGTCCAGTCGGTCCCCGAGCACGACGATCGCCGCCGGGGTGACGATCACGGCAGCCGCCACGGCGAACGCCACCGTCGCGACGCCGGAGTAAGCGAAGGATTTCAGGAAGTACATCGGGAAGAGCATCAAAGCCGACAGCGACAACGCCACCGTTACCGCGGAGAACAGCACGGTTCGTCCCGCCGTACCCATGGTGCGTACCAGGGCGTCCTCGCGGGTGGCACCGCCGACGATCTCGTCGCGGTAGCGACTGAGGATCAGCAGCGTGTAGTCGACGGCGAGCGCCAATCCGAGAGCGGTGGTGATGTTGAGCGCGAAGATCGACACCTCGGTGAAGCCGGTGATGAGTCGCAGCACCGACATCGCGCCCAGGGTTGCCATCAGGCCGACCAGCATCGGCAGCGCGGCAGCCACCAGACCGCCGAATACCCACACCAGCACCAGGAAACTCAGCGGGACGGCGATCGATTCCATCCGGAGCAGATCGCGTTGGGTCTGCTGGTTGATCTGCTTGTAGATCATCGCGGTGCCACCGGCTAGGACAGAAACACCGTCGCGGTCGCCGGCCAATTCGCCCGCCAGCGCAGCCGCATATCCCTGGGCTTTATCCTCGCCGCCCGCCATTGTTGCCACGATCAGGCCGGTCCGGCCGTCCCTACTGACCAACTCCCCGGCCGCCGCCGGGGGCGAGGTCCATGGCGAGGACACGATGAGCACGTTGGGCGAGGCGTCGAGGCGGTTGACGATATCGGTCCCGGCGATGCGGGCACGGGTTCCGGTGGCACCAGCAGCGTCGGTGACCGTGAACAGCAGTTGCTGATCGCTCTGGCTGAACTTTTCGCCGAGCAGGCGGCCCGCCGAGGCTGACTCCGAGGTGGGGTCCTGGAAGCCCCCGGCCGACAGGTGATTCGCAACGGGGATCCCGAAGATCGCGGTGACGACCATCAGCAGGGCTGCGAGCACCAGGATTTGCCGCGGCGAGCGAACGGCATATCGCGCTATTTTATGCAGCACAGCAGCCATCCCTCCCGTCGGCCAGCTAACTATTAGATAGTTCCAGTGTTCCGTGCCTGCGGCGGACGGTCAAACGATCCAGGTGGCGGTAACCCGCCGGTAAGAAATTGCCACCATTTTCCGAAACGTAACTCAATGATTCCTTAATCGGTACCAATAGGGTCAGTGCCATGTGGATCGACGACAACAGTGCCGATGTCATCAAAATGGACTTCGAAGCGCTTTATCACGGCGACGTTCTCGTGGAGGGTGACACCTCTGAGCAGTTCGAGGATCTCACCCCACTGGCCAACGCCAGCTGAACCCGCGCGGCCTGCGTACGGCCCGCGGCGTCCGACGTGGAACAACGCCGCGCCGAACACTCACAAACACCAACACTGCCCGCCTGGATTCAGGCGGGCAGTGTCATGTGTGGGGTAGCTCGACGGCTCTGATCAGACTCGTGCGTCCAGGTTGACCATTCCGGCCAGTCGTCCGGTGATGATGTCCTGGGCCTCCTCAACGATCCGACTGACCAGCTCGTCGACGGTGGGGATGTCGTGGATCAGGCCCATCACGGTGCCCACCGACCAGATCCCGGCGTCGAGATCGCCGTCGTCGAAGACCCGGCGGCCGCGGGATCCGGCGACCAGATCCTTCACTGCATCGAACTGACCGCCGCCGGCGAGGATCTCCACCACCTCGCGTGAGACCGCATTACTGGCCACCCGGGCGGTGTTGTGCAGGCTGCGGAAGATCAACTCGGTGCCGCGCTCATCTCCGTCGACGATGGCCTGCTTGACGTTCTGGTGGATGCAGGACTCGACGGTGCACATGAATCGGGTGCCCATGTTGATGCCGTCGGCGCCCAACGCCAGGGCTGCCACCAACCCGCGGGCGTCACCGAAGCCGCCGGAGGCGATCATCGGGATCTCGATCTCCCTGGCTGCCGCCGGGATGAGCACCAGGCCCGGCACGTCGTCCTCACCGGGGTGTCCGGCGCACTCGAAGCCGTCGATACTGATGCCGTCGACACCAAGGCTCTGCGCCTTCACCCCGTGGCGCACCGAGGTGCACTTGTGCAGCACCTTGATGCCATTGTCGTGAAAGATTGGCAGATGGGGCGCCGGGTTGGAGCCGGCCGTCTCGACGATCTTGATACCGGCGTCGACGATGACCTGCCGGTACTCGTCGTACGGCGGCGGGTTGATCGCCGGCAGGATCGTGAGGTTGACCCCGAACGGCTTGTCGGTGAGGTCGCGGGTCTTGGCGATCTCGTTGGCCAAATCCTTCGGGGTTGGCTGGGTCAGCGCAGTGAGGAAGCCGAGCGCTCCCGAATTAGCCACCGCTGCAACCAATTCGGCGCGACCCACCCATTGCATACCGCCCTGGGCGATCGGGTGTTCGACATCGAAAACCTCGGTGAACTTGGTTACCAGTGCCATATCGTCTCTCCTTGCCGCGGCTACCGCGGGGCCATGCGAATGGCGCCGTCGAGGCGGATCACCTCGCCGTTGAGCATCGAGTTCTCGACGATATGCACGGCCAGCGCGCCGTATTCGGACGGGTTGCCCAACCGCGAGGGATGCGGCACCTGCGCACCTAGCGAGGCCTTGGCCGGCTCGGGCAGGCCAGCCAGCAATGGGGTGTCGAACAGGCCGGGCGCGATGGTCATCACGCGAATCTTCTTGTCCGCCAGGTCCCGGGCGATCGGCAAGGTCATACCGACCACGCCGCCCTTGGACGCCGAGTAGGCGGCCTGCCCGATCTGGCCGTCGAAGGCGGCAACCGAGGCGGTATTGATGATGACGCCGCGCTCTTCACCGACCGGGTCATTCTTGACCATCCGCTCCGCGCCAAGGCGCAGCACATTGAAAGTGCCCACCAGGTTGATGTTGACGATGCGGGCGAATTTGTGCAGCGGGTAGACCCCGGATTTGCCCAGCACGCGGATGGCGTCACCGGTGCCGGCGCAGTTGACCACGATGCGGACCGGGCCGAGCGTCTCGGCAACGTCGAAGGCGCGCGTGACGGCGTCCTCATCGGTGACGTCGGCGGGTGCGAACCGCACCCGGTCGCCCAACTCCTTCGCGACGTCCTCGCCCTTCGAGGTCGGCAGGTCAAGGATGACCACCCTGGCGCCCTCGGACAGAAGAGCCTTGGCGGTGGCCAAGCCCAGGCCTGAGGCGCCGCCGGTGATGACGGCTACCGCGTCCTTGATCTCCACGTCCGTGCTCCTTTCGAGGGCTCGACCTACTGGTTGGTTGGCGACTATACCCAGTCGTGCAGCACGGCTTCGGTGTCGGCACCCGGAACCCCGGGCGGGGTCGGTTTGTCCGGCACGGTGCGGGAGAACCGCGGGGCAGGCGCCGGGAATAGCGAGCCGGCCTCGGAATAGAAGGTGTCGCGTTCAGTGTTGTGCGGTTCGGTCTCGATCTCGGCGAAGGACAGCACCGGCGTCACACACGCATCGCTGTCGGCGAAGATCCCCGCCCAGTGGTCGCGGTCATGTGCGGCAAAAGTCTCGGTGAATGTCGCGCGCAGTTCCGGCCAGCGGGCGACGTCATTCTGGCCGGGCAACTCGGTGGCGTCGAGGCCGAGTTTCTCGAGCAGTTCGGCGTAGAACTGCGGCTCGATCGACCCGACCGCGACGTAACGCCCGTCGGCGCATTCGTAGGTGTCGTAGTACGGCGCCCCGGTGTCAAGCATATTGGTGCCGCGCACGTCGCTCCACAGTCCGGTGTGCCGGAAGGCGTAGATCATCTGCGCCAGCGCACTGGAGCCGTCGACCATCGCGGCGTCGATCACCTGACCCTTGCCAGAGCGCTCCCGCTCCCACAGCGCCGAGAGGATCCCGAGGAGCAGGAACATCGAGCCGCCGCCGAAGTCGCCCACCAGGTTCAGTGGCGGCACCGGCCGCTCGCCGGCCCGGCCGATGGCGTGCAGCACGCCGTTGAGCGAGATGTAGTTGATGTCGTGGCCGGAGCGCTGGCTGCGTGGACCGGTCTGGCCCCAGCCGGTCATCCGCGCGTAGACCAGCCGCTCGTTGACCGCCGCGCAGTCCTGCGGCCCGAGGCCCAGCCGTTCGGTGACACCGGGCCGGAAGCCCTCGATGAGCACATCTGCCTTGGCGATCAGGCTCAGGACGAGGTCGCGGTCTGCCGGGCTTTTGAGGTCGGCCGCCACCGAACGCCGGTTACGCAGCGCGTAATCCTTGCTCGGACTGGTTTTCGGTGGCGTGCTCGGCCGCTCCACCCGCACCACATCGGCGCCGAGGTCGCCGAGGATCATCGCCGCGTGCGGACCCGGGCCGATCCCGGCCAGTTCGACGACTCGCAAACCTGTCAGTGGTCCCGCCATGGTCTACCGCCCTTCGTCAGTGAAGCCCACTCTTTGTACCTCGCGTACAAAGAGCCGATACAGCGGGTCTACCGTGCAGCCATGAATTACACGGGCATCGCAGATCTCACCGTCGCATTGGACGGCGGTGTGCTGTCGTTGACCCTCAACCGCCCGGACAGCCTCAACTCACTGACTGAGGCGATGCTCAAGACGGCCGCCGATACGCTGGAATGTGCGGCCGCCGACCCGCAGGTGAAGGTTGTGCGTCTTAGCGGTGCGGGGCGCGGATTCAGCTCCGGAGCCGGAATTAGCGCGAAAGATCAAGCGGCCGCCACGATTTCGAAAGATGTCGATCCGCTGCTTGCCGAGGCAAATCGTACGGTGCGCGCCATCGCGGCGTTACCCAAGCCGGTAGTCGCGGTGGTTCACGGCCCGGCCGCGGGCGTCGGGGTCTCACTGGCATTGGTCTGCGATGTCGTACTGGCGTCGGAGAAGGCGTTTTTCCTGTTGGCGTTCACCAAGATCGGACTGATGCCCGACGGCGGGGCCTCGGCCCTGGTTGCCGCCGCGATCGGCCGGATTCGGGCAATGCGGATGGCCCTGCTGGCCGAGCGCATCTCGGCGGCGCAGGCCTTCGAGTACGGCCTCGTCAGCGCGGTCTACCCACACGACGATCTCGAGTCCGCTGCCGCCGCGGTGATAGCGACGTTGGTGTCAGGGCCGGCGGCGGCGTTGCGCAAAACCAAGCAGGCCATCAACGCCGCGACGCTGACTGAACTGGATGCCGCGATCGATCGCGAGACCGAAGGCCAACTCGGCCTTATCCATTCGCGAGATTTCGTCGAGGGCACCAAGGCTTTTCAGCAGCGTCGCGCCGCCAATTTCACCGACGTGTGAGCCTTCGCTACAACCCGAATATCGGCGGCAATGCCAGCACCATGATCAGCCCCCACACCAGGTGGGTGAGTACCGGTGCCAGTACACCACCGGTGGCCCGACGCTCGCATGCGCAGACCGTTCCCAGGATCACAGCGGCGAAGCCCAGCATGGCGTTGCCACTGGCCGACGACGCGCACACATAGAGCAGAGTCGAAATCGCCACCGGGTAAAACCGGCCGAGTGCGGTGTAGAGCGCACCCCGGAAGAACAGCTCCTCGGCGACGCCGTTGAACAGGGCGATCAACACGATGAAACCCAGATGGCCATGATTGGTGTACTCGAGCACCCGGGTGATGCGATCGGCGATCGGCGGGATCTCCCGCGCCACCAGTCCGCCGGCCAGGAAGGCCGCGCCCAACAGTGCCCCGACCGAGATCCCGGTGAGCACCGGCCGCTGATTTCGCCCGCGCCAGTTGATACTGCCCAGATGCAGTGGTCCGGACAGGAATGCGCCCACGGTCCACACCGCACCCAACGACACCGCTGATACGAAGAATGACTGATCGCCTGGCCGACTTCGCAGCGAGTAGCCGAGCAGCACCGCGCCGATCACCAGGACAACGCAAACGATCAGGCGCCGCCGGCGTACGACCGAGGGCCCTTCCCGCTGCGGCGCAGCGGCGTTGGTGGCGGCCGCACGGATCTCGCCTGGAATCGTCATGCGGTCACCGGATTCAGATCGCTGCATCGCGGCCGAATCAGGACAAACATGAACTCAACGGTACGAAACATTCGTGCCGAATAGGTGACGCAAGGCTGACGTCGCCGCATCAGCCCTGCCCGGCGCCGCGGTGCAGGTCGATGAGATGTTCGTAGACCGTGGCGTTGTGCCGGTTGGCGGCGACTTCGGCGTCGCTCAATTCACGGCGGACCTTGCCGGGCACCCCGGCCACCAGGGAGCGCGGCGGCACCACGGTGCCCTGGGGCACCAGCGCGCCGGCGGCCACCAGCGATCCCGCGCCGATGACGGCGCCATTGAGGACGATCGCGCCCATGCCGATCAGCACGCCGTCCTCCAGCGTGCAGCCGTGCAGCACTGCGTTGTGACCCACTGTGACTCCGGCACCGACGCGGACCGGAAAACCGGGGTCAACGTGCACCGTCACCCCGTCCTGGATATTGCTGCCGGCTCCGATGTCAATCAGTTCGGCCTCGGCTCGCAGGGTTGCCGAATACCAGATGCCGACCCCGGCGGCCAGGCGAACCCACCCGATCAGGCTCGCGTTAGGCGCGACCCACGATTCGGGGTCCAACTGCGGGGTATGACCGGCGACGGTCACGATGAGCGGTTCGGCCATGGCGGCTATCGTAAGGCCGCCCGTGACATTCACCACAGCGACCTGCGACTTCGAATCCCAGTCGCCGTTTTGGGTAACGAATCGCCTTCCGACTACGATTCCACAGGCGTTACGCGATGACCGGATAACTCAGGAGAAGTGACGTGAGCCCTCGTACCCAGACCCTCGGCCTTGTCGCGGCGATCGCCGCGATCACCGTCGCGGTTCCGACCGCCGTGAACGCATACGCGGACCCGGCCCCGGTCGATCCCGCCGCGCCGACTACGGCCGCCCCCGCGCCCACGTCGACCAAGGTGCCCGACCCGCAGGGACCGGGATGCGGCGCCTACCGCAGCGAGGTGCCCTCCGGCGCGGGGTCAATCGCCTCCATGGCGGTCCAGACCGCGTCCCAGGCCATTGCGAGCAACCCCGACCTGAGTACCTTCAGCGCCGCGATATCGGGCAAGCTGAACCCCGATATCAATATCGTCAGCGTGCTCGACGGCGGTCCCTACATCGTGTTCGCGCCGACCGACGCCGCATTCTCCAAGTTGGACCCAGCCGCGGTGGCGACCCTCAAGACCGATCCGACGGTACTTTTGCCGGTGCTCTTCTACCACATGGTGCTGGGAAACGTCGGCCCCGCGAACGTCGCCGGCAAGATGCCGACCCAGGACGGTCGGGCTGTGATCGTCACCGGTAAAGACGGCGATATCAAGGTCAATGACAACCGGGTGAGCTGTGCCTACGCCGTCCGCGGTGGCTACATCTACATGATCGACG
This sequence comes from Mycobacteriaceae bacterium, assembly GCA_037138275.1. Taxonomy (GTDB): domain Bacteria; phylum Actinomycetota; class Actinomycetes; order Mycobacteriales; family Mycobacteriaceae; genus Mycobacterium. Next base: position 15,090 of record JBAXIR010000020.1, read on the forward strand.
CCGTGCTGACTCCGCCGACGCCGGCCGCTGAATCACCCACGGCCGCCTCGGGGACTGAGACACCATCGTCGGCAGCAGCGTCGTCTGCAGCACCGACCACCTCGGTCGCGCCGGCCAGCGAGTCGGCGGCGCCGACTACCTCGGCTGCGCCGGCATCGGCGACTGAGGCGGCGCCCAGCACGACGGCAGCAGCCCCAACCACTGAAGCCGCCCCGACAACGACCGCCAAGCCGGCCGCCTGAGTCAGCGCCTCAACGCGCCTTCCACACCGGCGGGCGTTTCTCGGCGAAGGCCAGCGGGCCCTCCCTGGCGTCCTCTGATCGGAAAACGCGGGTGGTCTCCCGGTTGGAACGCTCCCAGTGGGTCGTTTCTGCGGTGATGGTGCCGTCATCGGCGCCCACCGCCACGCGCTTGCTGGCCTGAACCGCCAGTGGCGCATTGACGGTGATGAGGCCGGCCAACGTGATCGCGGCGTCGAGCACAGAACTCCCGTCCGGGATGACCTCGTTGACCAGGCCCCACCGCAGTGCTTCATCAGCGGTGATCGGTTCGCCGGTGACCAGCAGGCGCATCGCGATCTTGCGCGGCAACTGCTCGACGATGCGGAAAACGCCGCCGGCCGCCGCAATCAATCCACGCTTGACCTCGGGTAGACCGAATTTCGCACTGGCGGTTGCCACGACGAGGTCGCTGGCCAATGCCAGTTCGGTTCCCCCGCCCAGCGCGGTGCCGTTGACGGCGGCGATGGTCGGCTTGTCGATGAAGTGCTGGACGTAGCCGGCGAAGCCCCACTCGGGGTGATCCGGGTGATAGATATTCTCCCGACGCGAGAGCGCCTTGAGGTCGGCTCCGGCGCAGAACGACTTGTCGCCGGCACCGGTGATCACCACCGCCCAGATTTCGGGATCATCTTGGGCCTGCTGTAGCGCATCGCCGACTCCGATGCTGACCGCGGCGTTGACCGCGTTGCGGGCGTCGGGGCGATTGATGGTTACGACGAGGATGTTGCCCCGGCGATCGGTGAGAGCGCCGGGCGCTTCGTCCGACGACGATCCTTGAGGAGCCGGACCGTCAGACACCGTATCGGCCACTACAGCAGTTCAAGAATGGTGGCGTTGGCTTGGCCGCCGCCCTCGCACATGGTCTGCAGGCCGTAACGAATGTTGTTGTCCCGCATGTGATAAAGCATCGTGGTCATGATCCGGGCACCCGAACCGCCGAGTGGGTGGCCCAGCGCGATAGCACCACCGTTGGGGTTGAGTTTGCGCTCGTCGGCACCGATCTCCTTGAGCCAGGCCATCGGGACCGGGGCGAACGCTTCGTTGACCTCGAAGACACCGATATCGTCGACGCTCAACCCGGAACGCTTCAGCACCTTCTGGGTCGCCGGAATCGGCGCGGACAACATCATCACCGGATCAGCGCCTGCCAGGCAAGCGGTGTGCACGCGGGCAATCGGCTTGAGCCCCAACGACTTTGCTTTCTCGGCCGACATGAACAGCAGCGCACCCGAGCCGTCGGAGATCTGCGAGGAATTGCCGGCGTGGATCACACCGTCTTCTTTGAACACCGTCTTGAGCGCGGCCATCTTCTCCAGAGTGGTGCCAAGGCGGATGCCCTCATCCTTGAGCACCATGTTCCCGTCAGCGTCTTTGATTCCGACAATCTGGTCGTCGAAGGCGCCGGAGCTCTGTGCCCTACCGGCTTTCTCGTGGGAGTCCAGCGAGAACTGATCGAGCATGGTGCGGGTCAGGCCCCACTTCTCGGCCATCATCTCCGCACCGATGCCCTGGTTGGGCGTGCGGGTGTAGCGACTCTTGAAGTTCGCCGGGTAGGGGTTGCCGCCGCCTGCCAGCGAGGCTCCCATCGGGGTCCGCGACATCGACTCGACTCCACCGGCGATGACCGCGTCGTAGTGGCCGGCCACGACACCCGCGGCGGCGAAGTGCACCGACTGCTGGCTGGAACCGCACTGGCGGTCGACGGTCACACCGGGGATGGTCTCCGGCCAGCCGGCCGTCAGCACCGCGGTACGCGCGATATCCAACGCCTGCTCACCGGCCTGCATGACGCAACCCCAGATCACGTCATCGACGATCTCGGGATCGATTCCCGCCCGCTGCGCCAGTCCGTTGAGAACCTGTGCCGACAGTTCGGCGGGGTGCACGCCGGACAGTCCGCCATTGCGCTTGCCGACCGGTGCGCGCACAGCCTCGACAATTACCGCTTCCGCCATCGGGATACTCCTTTAAGTCCGGTGATGTTGATCTTCGATTTCTAGCACCGCGGTGCCGGTCACCGACGGCCGGGGTCAACCAACCATTCGGTCAGCACCGGGTTCGCGCGGGTCTACGTGCACCGGCAGGTCGTCGTCCCAGGGCTGGCGGACCACCATGTCGGCGACCTCGACGAATCCACTTTCGAACTGACCGGTAGCGGCATCGACGAGGCGGTAGCGCTGAGTCTGGTTGTGGATCGGCTGCGCATCGAGCAGCACCACCCGAACCTCGCCCGGCTCGAACTGGCAGCGCCGCTGCATTGCGGCGATCAGTTGCTCGTTGTGCATGTGCCCGTCACCGAAGTTCCAGCCGATCGCCATGCTGCAGATCCGCTCGCCGTCGGTGACGGAGTAGCCAGCCTCGTCGTACCCGGCCATCGCCCGGTGCGCCAGGGTGAACAACGCCTTGCCGTGGGTGTTGAATCCGCGGAACGCGTACCCCATGTAGAGCGGGATCTGCGCGGCCTCCTTGCTGCCATAGAACTTCTCCAACTGGGCGGCCGGCATGTTGGCGATCGCCACGATGTGGTCGGCGATTTTGGCCTCCGCCGACGGTGTGATGCACCACAGCGTCGTGTCCCAGTTGCCGGCGTAGTAGCGCATGCCCGGCAGGAAGGAGATCTTGCGGGGGAACAGGTTTCCGGCGATGACGATCCCGGCCATGACGACAAACAGGATGACCGGCCACGGGTTGGTCATATCGCCCAGTCCGATCTCCGAGTGGCCGACGAACAGTGTCAGCATGGCGAAGATCATGAAGACGTTCCACTCCAGGGGCACCCCCATCGGGATGGCCGACAGGATGCCGAGGTGGAAGCACACCATCACGAAGGCAGCGATGGCGGTCGGCCAGCCGCCGTGGCTGAACAACAGCACCAGAGGCACACCCATCTCGATGGCGGTGCTGACGTGGGCCAGAGCCCGCGACAGCGGCCCCGGGCGCAGATCGTCGGGGAAGTTCTCAAAGAACCTGCGCTTGAGCCACCGGGCCCGGATGACCGGGCTGTTGGACATCATCGTGGAGATGACGAACGGGAAGTGCTTGTTGAGCTTCGAGGTGGCCGCGCCCATCCAGATCACCACGCAGGCGAGTTTGGCCGCGATCAGGACGTTGGGTCCGCCGAACAGGAAGGCGACCACGAACGGGACGTACACCTCGCCACGGATCGCCAGGAAGAGGACCTTGTCGCGCAGGCCGGCCAAGGCCACCAGGGCGAGAATCGTCCACGACTGCCACGCCGGCAACAGGCCGATGTCGGTGCCCAGCGCTGGGTCGGGGCCGGTGCCGTCGGAGAACAGCGCGACAACGAGCATCATCAGCAGTGCACCGTAGAGCAGCACGTCGATCGGTTCGCGGTTGTCACCCCGAGTGAGCGGCACCCGGTTCGGCCACGGTGGCAGCCGAATGGTGCCGGGCCGCAACCAGTACAGCACCGATCCCATCGGCGGGTAGAACCGGTTGTTCAGTGGACCGAAACCACAGCCGAGGCCGAGGATCTCGAACAACATGGTGTAGAGCACAACCTTCTGGAGGACGATCGGCTCGGTCCACCACTGCCCGATGTTGCTCCAGCCGTCGATCCCGCTGGTCGCCAGCGCGAACACCGCGCCGAACAGGATGTAGAGACCGATCTTGGCCACGTAGAACAGGTGCAGCACCACCGGGGTGCCGAAACCGACTTCGGCCCAATGCCGCGCCATCGGCTTGATCTTCTCGGCGCGGGTGCCCCTACTCCACTGCTCGAAGTCGACAACGGGCACTTCCTGTTTGAGAAATCCCATTGCGTAAGACTAGTTCGCGGCGGCGTCCGCCTCAGAGGTTCTGGGTCGGTAGAAGAGAAGGAGTTGGCCGATACCGCCGGTCAGACCAAGTCCAAGCGCGATCAGCAGACCCGGCCAGCCGTGCAGCAGAGGGGCCAACCGGGTGCCGCCGAACAGCACATGATCGAGGCTGAGCCGACCGGGTGCGACCGCGACCGCCACCGCCGCGGCCGCCAGCACCAGGTTGTACTCCCAGCCATCCTTGACAATGAAGAACCCGTTTCGCCGGTGCACCGTCCACGCGGCCACCAGCATCAGCGCAACGAAGCCGGCGGCTGCGACCGGAGTCAGCAACCCGAAGGCCAGACCGAGTCCCGCGGCCACCTCGGTGCTCGCCGCGACACGCGCATGGAAGGCTCCGGGTCGCATTCCGATGCTGTCGAACCACCCGGCGGTGCCGGCGATCCCGCCGGGGCCGAAGAACTTGTTGTAGCCGTGGGCGGCCATGGTCAGTCCCAGAACAAGCCGCAGCATCAGCATTCCGACGTCGTAGGCGCTCATGGCTGACAACCTAGGGCATGAGACAACCGGTCGGTGTAGTCCTCGACGCCAACAACACTCGGGTCGGCGTGCACGCTTAGCGCCACGCGCCCGCCGATGCCGTGCACGCCGTGGGTGATGCCCATCATCGGCGACAGTGCCGGATACCCGGCCGTCAGCACCACCGGGTGACCTCCGAAGGATAGATCGGCCGGACCTCGGTTGACGCTGGACACCACGGTGTGGCCGGTGACCGTCGCCGAGCGCACTGTCGGGTCGAACCTGCCCATCCCCCAGCGCAACAACCACGCAGGCACAGCGGCGAAGGCCGCAGTGGACGCAGTCGTCGCGGGATGTCCACCGCGACGGTGGTGAGCATCGAGTTGTCCGGCGATGCGCTCCGCGCGCTCTGCACGGCACAGCTCCGGGAACAGGTCGATCCCGACATTACGGAAGTTGTTGTGCGCCTGCGGTTCCTGCACCCGGCTGTTCGCCATCGGCACCTCCGCTCCAAGCCGGCTGATATCTTCGCCGCGATCGCCGAGGTAACCGGCCAGTGCCTCGGAGATGACCACCAGCGCCCCCACCGTCACGGTAGGCCCGGGCAGTGCGTCGCGGTCTAACACCAGGGTGCGCACCGCAGCGGCGACCCTGGGACCCGCGTTGATGCTCAACGCCGGGCGCGGTGAGGCCGCTGGCGCCAGCAGTCCGGCCGCGGTGTCTCGGACGAGACGGCGGTGGGCCCGCGCTGCCAGCACTGCCCGCCACAGCAGCGGACCCGGATCCGGCGGTGCCACCGACGTTATCGGCTGTTGACTGCCCAGCAGGGCACCCGCCAACTCGGCCGACCGGGCGCCGTCGCCCAGTGCGTGGGTCATCTGGACCACCACCACCGACCCGCCCGCCGCCACGCCGGGAATGTCGCGAACCTTGGGGAAAATATGCACCCGCCAAGACACTCCGGATGGGTCGAGTTGCTCGGCAGACAGACTCGACACCCGATCCAGGCAGCTCTGCCACTGGCCATCTTTGAGATCATGGATCCTGAACTGCTCGGGCGTGATCTCCCCACGCTCCCACCGCGGGTAGCGCCACCGGTGTCCATCGACAACTCGCAGACGCAACTCACTGCACGCCGCAGCGTTACAGCACAACTCCTGTGCCGCGGAAGCGAGATCATCGGGCGTGCCATCGAAGGCGTACAACAGGAACTGGTCATTGGGAATTTTGGCCGAGAGCAGAAACAGCTGCGCATCGAGCGCAGCCATATCTGACCCGGCCGCGGTCGGCATAGTCCCGCTAGGCTTCGGCCATGTCCTCACTGTTACCGGCCTCTGGTCTGAACCGGGCCGCCTTGATCACCGGCGCATCCTCGGGAATCGGTGCCGAGATCGCCCGCGATCTCCACGGCCGCGGCCATCATGTGGTTCTGGTGGCTCGGCGGGTCGATCGACTGGCTGAGCTGGCAGCAGAGTTGGGTGGGCGCACTTCCGTTGTGCCGGCGGATCTTTCCCGCCGGAAAGCACGAGCGACGCTGGCCGGTCAGGTGGCACAACTCGGCCTGGAGATCGACATCCTGGTCAACAATGCCGGTCTGTCGACCATGGGACCGCAACAACGAGCAGATACCGACGCCGAACTCGACATGCTCGAGGTAGATGTGGCCGCCGTGGTCGATCTGTGCACCCGCTTCGTTCCGCTGATGGTCAGTCGGCGGCGCGGTGCGGTACTCAACGTTGCATCGGTGGGCGCGTTCGGACCGCTGCCGGGCCAGGCGGTCTACGGCGCATCCAAGGCATTCGTACTGTCCTACACCCACGCATTGCGCGCCGAACTGAAAGGCACCGGGGTTTCGGCGGCGACCCTGTGCCCCGGCCCGGTTCACACGGGCTTTGGTGAGCAGGCGGGTTTCACGGATGCCGAGGCGGAGGCGCTGATGCCGAAGCCGATGTGGGTATCGGCGCGCGACGTCGCCCGCGCGGGTGTCGATGGATTGGATGCCGGCCGCGCCGTGATCGTCCCGGGCGGAATCAACCGAGCCGCAGCCGCGCTCTACCACCTCGCTCCGCGACGGCTGCTGGTGCCACTGCTGGCCCGGATACACCCCGGCGTCAAGCGCTGAGGAATTCAACAATGCGCCCGCCGACCTCGTCGGGCCGTTCGAGTTGCAGGAAATGCCCGGCACGCTCGACGACCACCGCTGCACTTCCAGCCGGCAGTGCAGCGGCCACGAATGTCGTGAAATCCGCTGTCATACAACCATCGTCGGCGCCGTGCAGGTATAGCGTCGGCACCCGCGGCACCTCGGTCCACCAGCGGTGCAGTTCGGCGTAGCGGGCCGGCGGCGACGAGTTACGGATGGTCGCCCGATACGGGCCAAGCGCGGCTCGCCAGCGATCCGGCGCGCCGATCGCGGCATCGACATGACGCAGGTCCTCGGTGGCGTCATAACCCGGCGACCATCGGCGCCACAGTAGCGGCACGATCCACGATGACGACCGCTCGGGCAGCAGCGGCAGTTGGAAGTAGCTGATGTACCAGCTGCGCACCAGCTGGGCAGGCAACAACTTCAGCACCCCGGCGCTCAGCGGGCGCAACGCAGCCGAGGGTGGCACCGACATCACCACCGCGCGGCGAAACGGACTGTCCGGCATCGCAGCAAGTCCGGTCGCCGCGATGGCACCCCAATCGTGACCGATCACCACATCGGCATCCGTGGGGTTGCAGGCCGCCCGCACCTGCAGCGCGTCATCCATCAGCGCGCCGAGGTGATAGGCCCGGTCCGATGCCAGCGAGGACGGTACATAGCCCCGCATAAACGGCGCGATCACCCGATAGCCCGCAGCCACCAGATGCGGCGCGATTTTGCGGAACCCGTAGGCGGTATCGGGAAAACCGTGTAAGCACAGCGCAATCGGACCATCGCCGGGACCCCAGCTCAGCGCACGCAACTGCACCGCAGGCGCGGCGACGTCTATCCATCGCGGCTCGCTCATCGTTACCTCCTCACATGATGGTCAGGCTAGATCGGATCGAAACCGGCGATCAGCCAACGGCCGTCAACCTTCTCCATGGTGACCCGCACGCTGGAGTTGGTGCGGGTCGGTGCGGCGGAACCGACGGCAAGTGACTGGTCGACATAGGCCAGCACGATGGTCCGGTCAGCGCCGCCGGAGACCGCCGCCGCGGCCGGCACCTCAGCCGTCGCGGTGATCTTCTTCTGTGTGGCGCCGGGAATGACGACGGTCTGAATCAACTGGTTGTAGTCGGCGAGAAACGGCCCGGTCAGCCGGTCGCGCGCGGCGCTGAGCTTCTTATCTGCGGTATCGGGCCGGTAGCTCAGCATCTCCACGATCGACTCACGGGCGGCCACCACCGCATCGGCGCGGGCAGTCTCGATAGCACGGCGCGAGGCGGTGCCGGAGTACAACCAGATCGCGCCGGCGACAAGAACAATCGCCAACACGACAAAAGTGGCGGCGCGTGCGCGGCCGCTGCCGATCTTTTCCGAACCGGTCCTCACGGCACGAACTCCACTTTCGAAACCTTGGACTTGTCGTCGACCCGGATGACCGTCACCCGCATCCGCCAGCCCTGCGGCTGCTGCTCGGGCACACCCCGGTTGGAGGTCATCACGGTCATGGCCACCAGGACCCGGCCCTCATCGCCAGTGACTGATTCCAGGCCCGCCTCGGTGACCGTGCCCACCGACTTGGACTGGGCGCGGCGGGCCGCCTCGCTGAACGGTTTGGCGCGCGCGGCGAAGTCATCGCGGAATGACCCGGTCGAGGAGTCCAGGATGCGTTGGACATCTTCATCGACACGTTCATGGTCGATCGTGGTCAGGTTGATCGCGCCCTGCCGCGCCGCCTCGACCATCTCACTGCGGAGGTCATCGGCGTCACGGGACTGATAGTCGCGGAAGCCGAGCCATGCGTTGAGACCCACCAGTGCGGTCAGCACCGCCAGACCGACGATCAGCGCTCGGCGCGCGGGGCGGGGCCCGTCGTCAGAGTGCCCGGCCTCGACCTCGTCGGCCCGGTCGGCCTCGTCGGCCCGGTCGGCCCGGTCGGCCTCGTCGGCCATGGTGGCTCCTCGGTATGCGGTATTCAACCTGCGAGGCCAAAGGCTACCGGTAGAGCGCACAGGTAACGTGCGGAGCGCACACAACAGAGGAGTCGCCGTGAGCGCCGGGCCCGTAACCGCCCACTTCCGTGGTGACCAGTCATTGACACTGGTGGCCGACGAATGGAATCGCGGCGACGTCGAAAACGACCGTCCAACGATCCTGATGTTGCACGGCGGTGGACAGAACAGGTTCTCCTGGAAGAACACCGGACAGGTTCTGGCCGATCACGGATTTCATGTGATCGCACTGGATGCGCGGGGCCACGGCGACAGTGACCGTTCGCCGGACGGTGAGTACAACGTCGACGCATTCGCCCGCGATGCGGAGGCCGTGATCACACAGATCGGTCGCCCGGTGGTGCTGATCGGCGCCAGTATGGGCGGTCTGACCGGAATCGTCACCGCGAATCAGGTCGGGCGTGAGAACGTGACCAAACTCGTTCTGGTCGATGTGGTACCGCGATTCGAGAGCGAGGGCAGTCACCGCATCCGGGATTTCATGACCCTCCACGTGGACGGATTCGAGACCCTGGAGCATGCCGCAGACGCGATCGCGGAATACCTGCCGTACCGCAAGCGCACTCGCAATCTTGACGGGCTGAAGAAGAATCTGCGCCATCGTGATGGCCGGTGGCACTGGCACTGGGATCCGGCATTCGTCACCTCGGTCGGCGACGACCCCTTCGTCGAAGTGGAACGACTCGAGCAGCAGGCGATCGAACTTCAGATACCCATCCTGCTGATCCGCGGCAAACTGTCCGATGTCGTCAGTCCCGAAGGGGTTGAGGACTTCCTGGCCAAGGTGCCGAACGCGGAGTTCGTCGAACTCTCCGACGCGGGCCACACCGCGGCCGGTGACGACAACGACGCGTTCAGCGAGGCCGTGGTCGCGTTCGTCACGCAATGTCCGTGAACCCTGAGGAACTGCGAAAGTGCTGCGATGAGCCAGCCTCCCGATCCCGAATGAACCCGTCTAGCCAGAACCCCAGACCGCGAGCGTTTTACCCTGCGGGTCACGTAATGCGACCTGGGTGATCGACTTTCCCTCCGGTACGTCAAACGCGACGTGGCCGGCGACGGCCTGCCCCGCAGCAAGTTGCCCCGAGGTGATGCCCGGTTTTACCGCGCCGACCGCCGGCGCGATTGGCGCACCATCTTGGTCACGGGCGACGAAGAAGAATCCATTAAAAAGCGTTGTACCGCTTTGTGCCGCGATGGTCACATCCACCGCGTACATCGTGCCCCTGGCGGAGATGATCTGTGCATCGAGTGGAACGGGCGCCAGATTGGCGACCGTATAGGACGCGGTGGCGCCTGACGAGGTCACCTCCAGTGCCGTGCCCAGAATGGCCGCCTGCGGACCGGGGGGCGGTGTCGAACTCACCTCGACTGTGGTCTGGTTCGGTGCGGTGGGCGGCGAGGGCTCCGCGCAACCGGCTGGCAACGCCATCGCCGCGACCGCCACCGCGACGCCGGCCATCAACCGGACCGGAGCCAGGGCCGCGCGGCTAAACATTGAACCGAAATTCCACCACGTCGC
>JBAXIR010000021.1:0-25177 GCA_037138275.1 Mycobacteriaceae bacterium
TCGCTACTCCGCCGCCAGCGGTAGCCGAACTTCGAACCGGGCACCGTTGGCGAGGTTATGCGCCGACAGTGTTCCGCGATGTGCGCGCACTAGACCGGCGGCGATCGCCAGACCCAGGCCGGATCCGCTGGGCAGCGACGAATCCGACCGCGGCACACGGTCATTGGATCCCCGATAGGCGACGTCGAACACCCGCGGCAGGTCGGCGGCGTTGATGCCGATGCCGGTGTCGTCAACCCGGGCCCAGGCACCGTTCTCGTCGGTGCCTACCGCCAGCGTCACCGATCCACCGGCCGGCGTGTGCGCGATCGCGTTGGCCACCAGATTGGACAGCACCCGCACCAGAGCGCGGTCACTGCCGATCACCCGGACCGGCTTGGCCGGTAGGTCGATCTCCAATTCCACCCCGGCGCGCCTCGCCGCGATGCGATGAGCGCTCAGCACATCGTCGACGACTTCGTCCAGTGCCACCCGCTCGTAGGGCGCGTTGATCGCACCGGCGTTGATCTTAGCCATCTCGAACAGGTCATCGACCATCTCGGAGAGCCGAATCGACTCCTGCTCAATGGTTTTCGCCTGGGTCCGCACCTCGTCCGGGCTGACCACGCCGTCGGCGATCGCCTCGGACAGTGCCCGGATCCCCGCCAGTGGGGTGCGCAGATCATGGCTGACGAACGCCACGAGTTGCCGACGGGACTGCTCGGCCACCCGTTCGGCGTCCTGAATCTCCTTCTCCCACACCGTTCGTCGAGCCTGGTAACGGGCCAGCATCACCGCGGCCGGCAGTGTCACCACCGCAACGATGATCAGCACCACCGCAATCGTCTGGAATGTGCTGTCAGCCATGAACCGACTGGCGCCGAACACACCGGCGAAGGTGGCCAGTGTGGGGATCAGCACCAGTGCCACCATGCTGACCGTGATCGACCACGAGCGCGCCAACCGGATGATGAACCCGCCCAGAACCACCACCGGCAACGAACACGCCAGCGCCAGCAGGGCGATGTGCGTCAGATCAGTCGGTGGCACGGTCACCGCCGCCGGATTCACCCCGCCACAGATAGCCGCGGCCCCAGACCGTCTGCACGCGATGGTGATCGCCGAGTTTGGACCGTAATCGTTTGACGTGCACGGTCACCGTCGACAGATCGCCGAAGTCCCAGTTCCACACCTTTTTGAGCAGTTCTTCACGGGAGAAGACGGTGTCGGTGTGGGTCATGAAGAACAGCAGCAGGTCAAACTCGCGGTTGGTCAGTCCGACCGGTTGCCCGCCGACGGTCACCGATCGCGCCGCCGTGGACACGGCCAGATCCCCGACCGCGATCTCCAACGGCACCGCCGAGGTGGGAGCCGGGGCACGACGCAGCACCGAGCGCACCCGCAGTGCCAATTCACGCGGGCTGAACGGCTTGGTCAGGTAGTCGTCGGCACCGGCCTCCAGACCGGCGATCCGGTCGTCCTCCTCGTTGAGCGCGGTCAGCAGGATCACCGGCACGGTGAAGTCGCCGCCCTGGCGCAGCGTCCGGCACAGCGACAAACCATTGGGGCCGGGCATCATCACGTCGAGCACCGCGACGTCGATCCGCTCGGAGCCGAGTACCCGCAGCGCCTCGTTGCCGTCGCCGACAACCCGGACCTCATGGCCGTCGCGTTCGAGGTAACGGCGCACGACATCGCGCACGACGGCATCATCGTCGGCGATCAGAACACGTGACGGCATATCTCCGAGCCTAGTGGTGATGTGCCCCGACCTGCTGCGACGTCACTGATTCGTTATGGCGCCGCCGCCGGAGTACCGCTCCCGCAGCGCCCGGCGGTCGATCTTGCCGATCCCGCGGCGCGGCAGTTCGGCGACGGTGCGCAGTTCACGTGGCGCGGCGGTCGGATCCAACGACAGTGCGACGAAGTCCCGCAACTCTTCCAGCGTGGGCAGGGGCACGGTGGGATCCGCCACGATCGCGGCCACCACCCGCTGGCCGAACCGGTCGTCGGGAACCCCGAAGACGGCGCATTCCGTCACCGCGGGATGGCGGGACAGCACCGCCTCCACCGGGCCGGGCATGACGGTCAGCCCGCCGGTGCTGATCGCCTCATCCGCCCGGCCCAGTACCGACAATCGGCCCGAATCATCAAGTGTGCCAATGTCATCGGTTCTAAACCAGCCGGGCTCGCCGAACGGGTCGGGCCCGGTTTGGTTGGGCCCTGTTTGTTCGGACACAGTCGGGTTGCGATACCCCTTGGCCAGGGTGGCTCCGCCGATGACGATGCGGCCCGGACCGGTGTCGGTTGGGCCGTCGATCCGGACCTCGACGCCGTCCAGTGCGATCCCGTCGTACACGCAACCACCTGATGTTTCGCTGGAACCGTAGGTGCGCACCACCGTGATCCCGGCCGCGGCCGCGCCATCGAGCACCGCCCTCGGTGCCGGGCCGCCGCCGAGGAGCACCGCATCCAACTCGGCCAGTGCGTTGGTGGCCGCCGGGTCGCTCAACGCTTTCGCCAACTGGTTGGCCACCAGCGACGTGTAGCGCCGTCCCGAGCCTAATTGCGCCACCGCGCGCGGCAGTTGGGTGACGTCGAACCCTTCGGTGAGGTCGAGTTCGGTCGGCACCGTTCCGGCCAGCACGCATCGCACCAGCACCTGCATGCCGGCGATGTGGTGGGCCGGCAGGGCCAGCAGCCAGTTCCCCGCACCGCCGAGGCGGTCATGCGTGGCAGAGGCGCTGGCGATCAGCGCGGCCGGGGTGAGCATCGCGCCCTTGGGTGTACCGGTCGTGCCGGAGGTGGCAATCACCAGCGCGATCTCGTCGTCGATCTCCTCGCCGATCCGCAATGACGTTGTCAGCGAGTCACTTTCGCGCAGATTGCCGGCCGGAACCGGGACCACCGGACTGTCTTGACCATCCAGCACTCCTTCGAGTGCGGCCAGAAGTGACAGCGCTGACGGACCCGGTGGGATGACCAGCGCGCGCAGGATGGCTATTCGGCGTCCTCGTTGTCCCGCGGATCGTCCAGTGGCCACCCGTGCGTCAACAGCTTCTCGCGCACCCGTTCGACATCGGCGGGTGCGGGCACCTCATCGGTGATGAGCATGATCTCAGCTCCGATATCGGCGAAGTCGGGTTCCGGCATCCCCATCAATTGGCGCGCGACGAGAAGCACCTCGTCCCTGGTCAGCCGCCGCGATAGCAGGGCGAGGATCGGCAGGTAGTCGTTTTCCGGAACCCCGGTGGGATATCCGGCGCGCAGCCAGGAGACGACAGTGTTCAGGAACCGGTTCATAGCCTCACCTCCGAGTGTCTCGCTAAGCCTAGGGCGTTGGACATTGCGGTAGCGGATCTGGCGAGTTGTTTACGCAATCCGGCCCGGACGGTAACCCGTGGCATACGAAAAGTGAACGGCGGATGAACACCTGAGTCAATCCAGCAAACTCCCTGATCATCGCCTTGTGGCCGGGCCTGCAAAAATTAGACGAAACGACCCGACAGGGGCCAGACTACGGACAGGTCCCCAGCCCTAGGACAAGGATTCCGCATGAGCACAGAAATGATCATTCTGGTGCTGTTGATCGCCACCGCGTTGGCTTTCGACTTCACCAACGGCTTCCACGACACCGGTAATGCCATGGCGACTTCGATCGCCACCGGTGCCCTCAAGCCGAAGACGGCGGTGGTTTTGGCCGGGTTGCTGAACCTGGTCGGTGCCTTCCTCTCGGTCGAGGTCGCCATCACGGTCACCACGAACGTCTTGAAGATCCAGGATAAAAAGACCGGGCAGTTGCTGCCCGGGATCGACGGGTCGATGGGCCTGACCATCATCTTCGCGGGCCTCATTGGCGGCATCCTCTGGAATCTGCTCACCTGGCTGTTCGGCATCCCATCGAGTTCCTCGCATGCACTGTTCGGCGGTCTGATCGGCGCCGGCCTGGCGGCACTGGGCACCGCGGGCATCAACTGGACCGGTGTCACCGAGAAGGTGCTGATCCCGGCCGTAGCTGCCCCGTTGATCGCCGGCCTGGTCGCCGCCTGCGGCACCTGGCTGGTCTACCGGATCACCCGCAGCGTTCTAGCCAAGCGCCGCGAGACCGGGTTCCGCTGGGGTCAGATCGCCACCGCGTCACTCGTGGCACTCGCGCACGGCACCAACGACGCGCAGAAGACCATGGGCGTGATCGCGCTGGCCCTCATCACCACCGGCCACCTGGGCGGCAACGTGAAAGAGGACGGCCTGCCGTTCTGGGTCATCGCCAGCTGCGCCATCGCCATCGGCCTGGGCACCTACCTCGGCGGCTGGCGAGTCATCCGCACCCTGGGCAAGGGTCTGGTGGAAATCGAGTCGCCGCAGGGCCTGGCCGCTGAAGCATCGTCGGCCGCAATCATCCTGAGCTCGAGTGCCGCCGGTATGGCGCTGTCCACCACCCACGTCGCCACCGGCTCGATCCTGGGCAGTGGTGTGGGCAAGCCGGGCGCCGAGGTGCGCTGGGCGGTCGCCGGTCGGATGGCGGTGGCCTGGCTGATTACGCTGCCCGCCGCGGCTGCGGTCGGCGCGCTGTCCTACTGGCTGTCACACACCGTGAAGAACATCTCCGGCTCGCAGTTGGCCGGTGACGGGGTCATCTTCGTCATCCTGGTCGCGCTGTCCTTCTTCATGTGGTGGCGGGCCCAGCAGCAGAAGGTCGACTCCAGCAACGTCAACGCCGATTGGGATTCCTCCACCAACTCGGTGGTGCCCGCTGACGTTCGCGAAGCCGCGAAGTCCAACACCAATACCAAGATCAAGACAACAACCTCGGTCTGACCCGGCGAGCCAAAAGGACAAAGGACATCTCTGATGGGTAAGTATCTGGAAAGTATCGGCCAGGTCCTGCTGGTGGGACTTGTTCTCGGCGCGGGCCTGCCGGCCCTCTTCGGGGTAGGCATGCTGGCCTACTCACACGGGGCCGGCGGTGAAGAAGCCGATCATCTGATCCACAAGGCCAACCCGGCGCTGAAGTACCTGGGCATCCTGCTGTTCGCCCTCGTGGGCTTCGTCATCCTCGCCGGTGTCGGCTGGGTCACCCGCACCACGATCATTCACCACTTCGGTATCGACCTCTTCCCGATGTTCCCCAAGAAGTGAGACTGAGATGACAACTGTCGATGGCACCCCCGGGACCCCCGGATTTGGTTCGAACGTCCTTGACTGGTTGCACGAGGGCTACCCGCACGGCGTCCCGCCGAAGGATTACTTCCCCCTGCTGGCTCTGCTGCTGCGGTCGCTGAGCGAGGACGAGGTTGTCGCGGCGGCCGCGACGGTGCTCAAGCAGAGCAACGGCGATACCCCGGTGACCGAGGCGCAGATCCGCGAGGCCATCGCCGAAGTCATCTCCAAGGATCCCAACCCCGAGGAGATCAACCAGGTCGCCGGCCGGTTGGCGTCGGTGGGCTGGCCTCTAGAAAACGGTCACCGCTAAAACGTTTGCAGTCTGCCCGTCAGCCGCGGATGTCGCGGCGCAACGGGTGCTCGGCGGGGATCTGCACGAAGATCAGCGTGACGCCGTCGGGATCTGTCACCTGCATCTCATGCAGACCCCAGAACTCCTGGCGTGCCTCGCGCGCAATCGCCACACCACGGCCCTCGAGTTCCTGTTGCGTGGCATAGACGTCGCGCACCTGCAGCCACAGCGCGCCCGGGAACGGACCACCCGGTTCTGCCGGGGTGCCGTGGCCGGCCAACTCGATCAGCGATTGGCCGGCGTAAAGCACTGTGCCGCCCGGGTATTCGCGGGCGATCGCCAGGCCCAGGGCGTCGCGGTAGAAACGCAACGAGCGGTCGTAGTCGGCCGGGCGCAGCAGGACGCGGCTCGCGAGGATCTCCATTGCCCTAGCTTAAGTGCCGCAGTCAGGGCTGCATCCGCTGTTGCTTCAGCAGCCTGTTGAGCGCGCGGGGGGCGACGACGTCGAGGGCCCGGGCTCCCATCCCGAAGCGCGGTGCGATCCGCACCGGACGGTGCACGGCCGCGTCGATCATCCACCGCCCGGCCTCCTGCGGGCTCAGCGCGGGCACACCGTCGTAGGCCTTGGTCGGCGCGATCATCGGGGTGGCCACTAGCGGGTAGTACAGCGTCGTCGAATGCACGCCCCTGCGGGCCCATTCGGTTTCGATGACCCTGCTGACCGCGCTCAGTGCGGCCTTGGAGGCGTTGTAGACGCCGAACAGCGGCGGAGCCTCGGTGAGCACACCCCAGGTCGCGACGTTGATGATGTGGCCGTCGCCGCGTTCGATCATGCCGGGCGCCAGGCCGCGGATGAGCCGCAGCGGCGAGTAGTAGTTCAGCGTCATGGTGCGCTCGACGTCATGCCAGCGATCCAGCGACTCGGCCAGCGAACGCCGGATGGACCGCCCGGCGTTGTTCACCAGAATGTCTACCCCACCGAACCGCTGCTCGACGGTGTCGCAGAGTGCGTCGACAGCGTCGAGGTCGGACAGGTCGCAGGCAATCGCGGTTGCGGTGCCGCCGCTCTCGGCGATCCGCGCCGCAACTGCGTCGAGCAGGTCGGCCCGTCGGGCCACGAGAATCACCTCGGCTCCCTTGGCGGCGAACTGTTCGGCGCCGGCTTCGCCGATTCCCGAGGACGATCCGGTGATCAGTACCCGCTTGCCGCGCAGCGGAATTCGGGTGCGCCCGGACACCGACAGCGGTGGCCGCATGCCGGTCAGCGCGATCGCCTCGGTGAGTTTCCGGCGCAGTGTCACGCCCCTGAGTCTATGGATGCTCAGAAGTAACGCGGGAACGGGCTGTAGTCCGGATCGCGCTTCTCCAGGAACGCGTCGCGGCCCTCGACGGCCTCGTCGGTCATGTAGGCCAGCCGGGTGGCCTCACCGGCGAAGATCTGCTGGCCCACCAGGCCGTCGTCGAGCAGGTTGAAGGCGAACTTCAACATCCGTTGTGCCTGAGGCGATTTCGCGTTGATCTTCGCCGCCCAGTCCAGCCCGACATTCTCCAACTCGGCGTGTTCGACCACCCGGTTGACCGCGCCCATCTGATGCATCTGCTCGGCGGTGTAGTCCTCGCCGAGGAAGAAGATCTCGCGGGCGAACTTCTGGCCCACCTGCTTGGCCAGATACGCGCTGCCATAGCCGCCGTCGAAACTACCGACATCGGCGTCGGTCTGCTTGAACCTCGCGTGCTCGCGACTGGCCAGGGTCAGATCGCAGGTGACGTGCAGGCTGTGCCCGCCGCCCGCGGCCCAGCCGTTGACCAGACAGATCACCACCTTCGGCATGAACCGGATCAGCCGCTGCACCTCGAGGATGTGCAGCCGGCCGGCCCGGGCGGCGTCCACGGTGTCGGCGGTCTCACCGTCGGCGTACTGGTAGCCACTGCGACCGCGGATGCGCTGATCGCCGCCGGAACAGAACGCCCACCCACCGTCCTTGGCCGACGGTCCGTTACCGGTCAGCAGCACCACGCCGACGTCGGGCGACATCCGGGCGTGGTCGAGCGCGCGATAGAGCTCATCGACGCTGTGCGGCCGGAACGCGTTGCGCACCTCGGGGCGGTTGAACGCGACCCGCACCGTCGGCTGCGCTACGCCGTCGAACACGTGCCGGTGATAGGTGATGTCGGTGAGGTCGGTGAAGCCCGTCACGGGCTGCCACAGGGCCGGGTTGAACGGGTTGTCGCTCACAGCCACGAAGGTACGGCACCGGGCCGCGGCCGGGCGTGCCAGTCAGTAGTGGGTGTGCGCCCACCTCTTAGCGACAAAGTCCGAGCGCCATCCAGACTCCCGGGCTCTTGTCGCTAAGAGGTAGGAAACACCACCATTGGTGCCCCCTGTGGGGGAGACCCGGGCGTCACAGCGCTACCCCCCGCTCTCTCAGCGCATCGATGAGGCCAGTCGGCCGGTCGGCGATCGGCAGCGGATCCACGAGGGCGAACGAGCACCCCACCTCCCGCGCAGCGCCGTCGTTCTCCTCGCTGTCGCCGATCATCAATGCCTCATCGGCGGCCACCCCGAGCCGTTCCAGCGCCGTGGTGAAAATCCTCCGGTCCGGTTTGGCGGCGCCGACTTCAAAAGACAGCACGAACTCGTCGACCTCGGCAGCCGCCAACACCGAACGGATATCCCAGGCGATGTTGGAGACGACGGCGGTGCGGATTCCGTTCTGCCGCAGCGACTTCAACACCAAGAATGTGTCCGGATACACCGCCCATTCGGCCGGGTCGGTGACGCGCCGGTAAAGCTGCTCGGCGTGTTCGTCGGCCAGGCCTGAGGCCTGTAGCACATGCAGGTAGGCCTCCCGGTGCAGTGCCGGGTCCAGATCGCGGTACCCCCACGCGTGGTGCGTCACACTTGCGGTGGGATGTGTCAACCGGTCCATCACGTCGGCGCGTTGCGCGGCGTCCAATCCCATGCCGGCGAACCAGTTTTCGCGTGCTTCGCAACTGGCCAGCGTGCCGGAGAAGTCGAACAGGACTGCGCGCAGGTCAGCCAACTGACCGGCCCGTGCCCTCCCAGAACTTTGCCCGCACGGTCTTCTTGTCGGGCTTGCCCAGTGCCGTCACCGGAACCGAATCCACCACGATCACCTGCTTGGGCGACTGCACCGATCCCTTGCGTTCCTTGACCGCTTCCTGGATCTCGGCGGTCAACGTCGCCACCGCCGCGTCGTCGGACGGGTGGTCGGGCCGCAGCACGATCACCGCGGTCACCGCCTCGCCCCACTTGTCGTCCGGGGTGCCGATGACGCACACCTGCGCCACCGCGGGGTGCTCGGCGACGACGTCCTCCACCTCGCGGGGGAACACGTTGAACCCGCCGGTGACGATCATGTCCTTGACGCGGTCGACGATGTACCAGAAGCCCTCGTCGTCCTCGCGCGCCATATCGCCGGTGTGCAGCCAGCCGTCGCGGAACGTTTCCGCAGTGGCCTCCGGCAGGTTCCAATAACCACCGCTCAGCAGTGGACCGGATACGCAGATCTCGCCGATTTCGCCCTGCGACACCGGCTTTCCGTCCGCATCCAGCAGTGCGGTCCGGGCGAACAGCGTGGGCCGTCCACACGACGTCAGCCGCTTGGAGTCATGGTCGCCCTTGGCCAGATAGGTGATCACCATCGGCGCCTCGGACTGGCCGTAGTACTGCGCGAAGATCGGGCCGAACCGCCGGATCGCCTCAGCCAGGCGCACCGGGTTCATCGCCGAGGCGCCGTAGTACACGGTCTCCAGCGACGACAGATCCCGGGTGTGGGAGTCCGGGTGGTCCATCAGTGCGTAGATCATCGACGGCACCAGCATGGTCGCGGTGATCTTCTGCTCCTCGATCACCCGCAGCACCTCGGCCGGGTCGAACTTGGTCAGCACGATCAACTCGCCACCCTTGACGATGGTCGGCACGAAGAACGCCGCCCCGGCGTGCGACAGCGGTGTGCACATCAGGAATCGCGGATGCTCCGGCCACTCCCATTCGGCGAGTTGCGCGGTCGTCATCGTGAGGATCGACCCCACCGTGCCCATCACGCCCTTGGGCTTGCCGGTGGTACCGCCGGTGTAGGTCATTCCGCCGATGTGGTTCGGCGGGAGGTCGGCCGCGACCAACGGCTGGGGTTGGTACTTGGCGGCCGCGGCGATCAGATCCACGCCGACGTCGGCCAACTCCGGCGGCACCGGGCCCAGCGTGAGGACCTGCTTCAGCGACGGGACCTTCGCCAGCAGTCCGACGGCGCGTTCGACGAACATCGGGACCGGGTCGATGATCAGCGACGTCGCACCGCCGTCGGCGAGGACATAGGCGTGATCGTCCAGCGAGCCCAGCGGGTGCAGCGCGGTGCGCCGGTAGCCCTGGGTCTGGCCGGCGCCGATGATCATCAGCACCTCCGGCCGGTTCAGCGCGAGCAGGCCGACGGTTGCGTCGGTACCGGCGCCGAGCTCCTCGAAGGCCTGGATGTAGCAGCTGATCCGGTCGGCCAGTTCGCCACCGGTCATGGTGGTGTCGCCGAGAAACAGCACCGGCCGGTTCTTGTTGCGCTTGAGTGCACCCACGGTCAGGTGGCCGGCATGCAGGGGATGGCGGAGCAGGTCGATCTCAGTCATGGGCACCAGACTAGAACGTGTTGCAGTGCCGCTGGTGGCATGGTCGAAAACCCCTGCGGTGGCCAACCCCGACGTGGCACCCTACACGGTATGGCGCAACCTCCTGAACCCCGTTTCCTCGACGACCGACCGGCGTACTGGGCGAAAAACAAGCCCGACGACGTCGCCGTCATCTACCTCGACCGGAAATGGACCTGGGCACAGTTCGACGACCGGATCCGCCGGTTGGCCGGGGCGCTTGCCGAGCGCGGGATCGGCCGGGGCGACGTGGTCGCCTTCCTGGATAAGAACCATCCCGCCTGCATCGAGACCACGCTCGCCGCGGCATCGCTGGGTGCGGCCACGGCGATCATCAATTTCCGGTTGGCCGGCGATGAGATGGACTACGTGCTCAACGACTCCGGTGCCAAACTGCTGATCGTCGGCACCGAACTCATGCCCGGGATTGAGGCGATCCGGGACCGCCTCCCGGGCGTCGCCCACATCATCTCGCTCACGCCCGAGGGCGGCGATTCCGACGAGTACGAGGCCATGCTGGCCGCCGCAACACCGCGCGGCCGCGGCGCCGACGTCACGCCTGAGGACGTGGCGGTGATCATGTACTCCTCGGGTACCACCGGTAACCCCAAGGGGATCAGGCTCAGTCAGGGCAACCTGGTGGCGCACACCCTGAACGCCGGCGGCGCCTTCGCCGAGTTCGCGCCCGACGACATCAACATGGTGGCCATGCCGCTGTTCCACGTCGGCGGTTCCTCCTACGCGCAGTTGGGCCTGCACGCCGGCGTGCCCAGTTTCGTGACCCGCGAGGTCGATGGTGCGTCACTGGCCGGGGCCATGATGGCCGGCGCCACCCGCACCTTCCTGGTGCCGGCGGTGCTGGCCAAGGTGATGGAGATGGGTCCGGACGTGATCGCGCTGTTTAACCGCCTTCGCACCTTCGTCTACGGCGCCTCACCCATGCCGCCTGCGTTGCTGGACCAGGCACTCAAGGACTTCCCAAACACCGATTTCGTCCAGGTGTACGGCCTGACCGAGGTGTGCGGCGCGGTCACTGTGCTCTCGCCGCAGGCCCACCGCGACCAATCCCACCCCGAACGCCTCACCAGCGCCGGCCAGCCCGCGCTCAAGGTCGAGGTAAAAGTGGTCAACCCCGACACCCTCGAAGATGTCCCGCAGGGGCAGCCCGGTGAATTGTGGTTCCGCACACCGCAGTTGATGGACGGGTACCACAACAAGCCTGAGGCCACCGCCGAGGCGGTCACCGAAGACGGTTGGTTCCGCACCGGCGATATCGGCCGCGTCGACGACGGCGGGTTCATCTTCGTCGAGGACCGCCTCAAGGACATGATCATCTCCGGTGGGGAGAACATCTACTCCGTCGAGGTCGAACGAGCGCTGACCGACCATCCGGCCGTCGGGGACGCGGCGGTGTTCGGCATCCCCGACGAGAAGTGGGGTGAGTCGGTGAAGGCCGTCGTCGAACTGTCCGGCGGGCAGCAGGCCACGCCGGAGGAACTGATCGCCTGGTGCAAGGAGAAACTGGCCGGCTACAAGTGCCCGCGCAGCGTGGAGATCATGGCGGAACTGCCGCGCAACCCCACCGGCAAGCTACTCAAGAAGGATCTGCGTAAGCCCTACTGGGAGAACCGCGACCGCGCCATCTGATGAACGCAGACGATCTTCTGGACCGTCTGCACGTTGTTGCACTGCCGATGCGGGTGCGCTTCCGTGGCATCACGGTGCGTGAAGTCGCTCTGATCGATGGTCCGGCCGGCTGGGGTGAATTCGGCGCGTTCCTCGAGTACGAAGTCGCCGAAGCCGCGCACTGGTTGGCATCCGCGATCGAATCCGCCTATGGCACAGGGCTTCCGGCGCTGCGGGACCGGATTCGCATCAACGCCACCGTGCCCGCGGTGCCGGCCGCGCAGGTGCCCGAGGTGCTGGCCCGGTTTCCGGGTGTCACCACGGCGAAGGTGAAGGTCGCCGAACCTGGACAGACCCTGGCCGACGATGTGGCCCGGGTCAATGCCGTGCGGGCGCAGATCCCCACCGTGCGCGTCGACGCCAACGGCGGCTGGACCGTCGAGCAGGCGGTGGCCGCCGCTGCCGCTCTGACCGCTGACGGCCCGCTGGAGTACCTCGAGCAGCCCTGCGCCACCGTGGCCGAACTGGCCGCCGTGCGGGCCCGTACCGACGTCCCGGTGGCCGCCGACGAGAGCATCCGCAAAGCGGCCGACCCACTGGCCGTGGTTCGGGCGCGCGCCGCCGATATCGCCGTGCTCAAGGTCGCCCCACTGGGCGGGGTGCGCGCCCTGCTCGACATCGCCGCGCAGATCGATGTCCCGGTAGTGATCTCCAGTGCGCTGGACTCCGCCGTCGGCATCGCCGCGGGCCTGGCCGCCGCGGCGGCGCTGCCGAGGTTGGAGTACGCCTGCGGTCTGGGCACCGGCGGTCTGTTCGTCGAGGACGTCGCCGACATTACTGTGGTGGACGGCAGCATTGCGGTGGCCGATGTCGTGCCCGACCCGGCACGTCTGGCTGCGCTGGCCGCGCCCGCGGATCGCCGCGACTGGTGGATCGCCCGCGTCCGCGCCTGCTCCGCACTGCTAGCCTCTCGCCGGTGAGCACCCTGGCCTATGAAGACACCGGTTCGGGTGAGCCGGTGCTGTTCATCGCCGGCACCGGCGGGGCCGGCCGCACCTGGCACATCCACCAGATTCCGACGTTCCGCGGGGCCGGTTACCGGTGCGTCACCTTCGACAACAGAGGCATCGGCGCCACCGCGGACGACGACGGCTTCTCCACCGAACAGATGATCGCCGACACCGTCGACATCATCGATACCGTCATCGGCGGACCGACCCGGGTGGTCGCAATGTCGATGGGTGCCTTCATCGCTCAGGAACTGATGCTGGCCCGCCCGGAACTGGTGACGCAGACCGTTCTGATGGGCACCCGCGGCCGCGTGGATGAGACCCGCAAGTCGTTCCGCGCCGCGGATCTCGAACTGGCCGCCTCCGGTGTCGAGTTGCCGGCGGCGTACGCCGCGAAAGTCCGCGTCCTGGAGAACTTCTCGCCGAAGACCATCAACGACGCCGATGCGATCGGGGAGTGGTTCGAGATGTTCACCGCATTCCCGCTCAAGCGCACTCCCGGCTGGCGGGCCCAGATGACGGTGGTTCCCGGGGAGAACCGGCTGCCGGCCTACCGGTCGATCAGCACCGAGGTGCTGGTGATCGGTTTCGCCGACGATGTCATCACCCCGCCGGCACTCGGCCGTGAGGTCGGCGATGCCCTGCCGAACGGCCGCTACATCCAGATCGCCAATGCCGGCCACCTCGGATTCCTGGAACGGCCCGATCCGGTCAACAACGCCATGCTGCAGTTTTTTGCGGGAACGCTGATATGACACGCTGGTAGGCGTGAATCCCTCGACGGCTCAGGCCCGGGTCGTCGTCGACGAACTCATTCGCGGCGGCGTCCGTGACGTCGTGCTGTGCCCCGGATCGCGTAACGCCCCGTTGGCCTTCGCCCTGGCCGACGCCGACCGCGCGGGCCGGGTCCGGCTGCACGTTCGGATCGATGAGCGCACCGCCGGATTCCTGGCTGTCGGCTTGGCGTCGGGAAGCGGCCGGCCGGTCCCGATCGCGATGACCTCGGGAACGGCGGTGGCCAATCTGGGTCCGGCCGTCTTCGAGGCCAACTACGCCCGGGTCCCGCTGATCGTGCTCAGCGCCAACCGCCCCTATGAACTGCTCGGCACCGGCGCCAATCAGACCATGGAGCAGATGGGATATTTCGGCACCCAGGTTCGCGCGGCGATCAGCCTGGGCCTGGCCGAAGACGGCACCGATCGCGACGCGCTCAGCGCCCAGTGGCGTTCAGCCACCTGCCGGGTTCTGGCCGCCGCCAGCGGAGCCCGCACCGCCAACTCCGGGCCGGTGCAGTTCGACATTCCGCTTCGCGAACCCCTTGTGCCCGAACCGGATTCGGATCCGGCCGATTTCCCTCCCGGTAGACCCGACGGTCAGCCGTGGACCTACAGTCCGCCGGTGAACTTCGATGAGCCGTTGCGCATTGATCTGACACCCGACACCGTCGTCATCGCCGGCCACGGCGCCGGTGTACATCCGAGCCTCGCGGCGCTGCCCACCGTCGCCGAGCCCACCGCACCGCACCCGCAGACACCGCTGCATCCACTTGCGCTGACACAGGTGCGCCCCCGGCAGGTCATCATGCTGGGCCGGCCCACCCTGCACCGGTCGGTGTCGGCACTGCTGGCCGATTCCGCCATCCCGGTGTACGCGCTGACCACCGGTCCGCGCTGGCCGGACGTATCGGGCAACTGCCTGGCGACCGGGACTCGGGCCGATACCGTCGGCGCACCCGACCCGGCCTGGCTGCGCCGGTGCGCGCAGGCCGACTCCCATGCCCGCGATGTCGTGCGCACCCAACTGGCGGCTCATCCGCTGACCACCGGCCTGCATGTCGCGGCCGCGGTGGCCGCCGCGGTGCGCCCGGGCGACCAACTGGTGCTGGGTGCCTCCAACCCGGTGCGCGATGTCGCCCTGGTCGGACTGAACACCGAGGGCATCGCGGTGCGGTCCAACCGGGGCGTGGCCGGAATCGACGGCACGGTCTCGACGGCGATCGGCGCCGCCCTGGCACACGACTCCCGCACCATCGCCCTGCTCGGTGATCTCACGTTCGTCCACGACGCGTCCGGCCTGCTGATCGGGCCCACCGAACCGACTCCGCACGACCTGACGATCGTGGTGTCCAACGACAATGGCGGCGGCATCTTCGAACTGCTCGAGCAGGGCGATCCGCGTTTCGCCGACGTGTCCTCGCGGATCTTCGGCACCCCGCACGATGTCGACGTGTTGGCGTTGTGCCGGGCCTACCACGTGGAATCCCGTCAGATCGAGGTCGACGATCTGCCCGCCGCCCTCGACGAGCCGCATCAGGGCATGCGGGTGCTGGAGGTCAAGGCCGACCGGTCGACATTGCGCCGGCTGCACGCCGATATCAGGTCGGCCCTGTGACTGGCGGGTTACGCGCCGCACTTGAGTCCGCGCTGCCCCGGCGCAACCCCGTCCTGCCCGACACCGGTGAACGAAAAGCGTTGCGCTGGGCCAAGACCGGCGTGTGGATCATCGCAGCCATTGTTGCGTTACAGGCGGTGCTGCTGGTAGCCGGGGCATGGCGAAACGACCGCCAGATCGAACGCCACAGGGGAGTGGCCGAGGCCGAGGTGCTCTCCGCGGGGCCACGCCGATCGACCGTCGAGTACGTCGCCGCCGACCGGGTCACCTACCGGCCCGAACTCGGGGTGCTGTATCCCTCGGAGTTGGCCGCCGGTATGCGGATCTACGTCGAGTACGACCTCAACAGTCCCAATCTGGTTCGGGTACAGAACCGCAACGCGTCGCTGGCGATCATCCCGGCCGCATCCACCGCCGTGGTCGGGTGGCTGATCTGCGCGGCGATCCTGGCCGGTCTGGTACGACGCGAGCAGCGACTGCCGGTAGCGTCGGCCGGATGAGCCGCGCGTCCCTGGACAAAGACCCCCATGATGTGGCGTCGATGTTCGACGCCGTGGCGCGGCGCTATGACATCACCAACACCGTGCTGTCTGCCGGGCGGGACCGGCACTGGCGCCGAGCCACCCGGGCGGCACTGCAGGTCGGCCCCGGCGACAAGGTTCTCGACCTGGCAGCCGGCACGTCGGTGTCGACGGTCGAACTCGCCAAATCCGGCGCGTGGTGTCTGGCCGCGGACTTCTCGGTCGGCATGTTGCACGCGGGGCAGCAACGTCCGGTACCGAAGGTCGGCGCGGACGCGACCCGGTTGCCGTTCGGCGACGATGTGTTCGATGCGGTGACGATCAGCTTCGGGCTGCGCAATGTCGTCGATTTCAGCGCCGGCCTGCGCGAGATGGCCCGGGTCACCAAGCCCGGCGGACGGCTGGTGGTGTGCGAGTTCTCCACGCCCGCGGTGCCGGTGTTGGCCACCGCATACAAGGAATATCTGATGAAGGCGCTGCCCCGGGTGGCGCGTGCGGTCTCCAGCAACCCGGAGGCCTACGTCTATCTTGCCGAGTCCATCCGGGCCTGGCCCGACCAGCCGGCCCTGGCCCGCCGAATCGAGCAGGCCGGCTGGACACAGGTGCGGTGGCGCAACCTCACCGGTGGAATCGTCGCCCTGCACGAGGGTCGTAAAGCCAACTAGCCGAACGGCTTTCGCTGATCAAGCAGACGGGATCCGGCGCCGAATGTGCGCCAGATCCGCGCCACCCAGTCGGCGTCGTCATCGCTGATCAGGTTTCCCATCACCCGCACCGCGATTCCCATCAGCCGCTCAGAGCGCATGCCCAGCGGTCCGGTCACCGGCAGGAACCTCGGCATCGTCAACAGCAGCCCCAGCCGGCGGGCCACCGAGAACCCGCGGCCGTACTGCGCCGCCAGCAGCGCCGGCCAGCCGGCGCTCAGATCGCCGGAGCCGAGCATCTCGGCGGCCAGCCGCCCGGTCTCCAAGCCGTAGTCGATGCCCTCGCCGTTGAGCGGGTTCACACACCCCGCGGCGTCGCCCACCAGCATCCAGTTCGCCCCGGCCACACCGGACACCGCCCCGCCCATCGGCAGCAGCGCCGAGGCATGCGCCCGCAGTGGGCCGTCGAATCCCCACGCCGGCCGTTTGAGGTCGGCATAGTGCTTCAGCAGCGGTCGCAGTGCCACCTGCGCGGGCCGTTTGGCGGTGGCAAGCGCGCCGACGCCGATGTTCACCTGGCCGTTTCCCAGCGGGAAGATCCAGCCGTACCCGGGCAGCACGTCGCCGTCGACCGAGCGCAATTCCAGATCCGAGGAGATCCACGGCTCGTGCGCACGCGGTGAGCTCAGATAGGCCCGCGCGGCCACGCCATAGACGGTCTGCTGATGCCACTGCCGGCCCAGTGCCCGGCCCAGGGGCGAACGCGCCCCGTCGGCGACGATCAGCCACTCACAGCCCACCCGCGTCCCGTCGGCCAGCAGGACCGCGTCAACCCGGCCCGCCGAATTCCACGATACGTCAACGCACTTGTGCCCCAACAACATTGACGCACCGGACTCCTCGGCGACCTGACGGATGCGGTCGTCGAGTTCGGTGCGGGGCACCGCACTGCTGGACACCGGGAAAGACAGCCCGGGCCAGCGCACCTCAACCTCGGTGCCGAAACCGGCCAGGCGTAGGCCGTGGTGGCTGATCCGGCCGTCCAGCCAGTCGCTCAGGCCGAGGTGCCGCAGTTCGGCCACCGCGCGCGGCGTCAGGCCGTCGCCGCAGGCCTTATCCCTGGGAAACTCCGCCGCGTCGATCACCAGTACGTCGCGACCGGCGCGGGCCGCCCAGGCCGCGGCCGCCGACCCGGACGGGCCGGCACCGACCACCACGACCTCGGCCCGGACCTCAGATGATGCTGCGCGCACACCTCACAGTATGTTGGCAGGGTGAGGACACCGGCGACCGTGGTGGCGGGCGTGGATTTCGGCGACCCGGTGTTCGCCGAATCGGTCCGCGACGGAGTCGGCCGGATCGAGGAGATGATCGCCACCGAACTGCGTAGCGGTGACGAGTTGATGACCGAGGCCGTACTGCATCTGTTCGAGGCGGGCGGTAAGCGGTTCCGACCGTTGTTCACCGTTCTGTCGGCGCAGATCGGGCCGGATCCGGATGCCTGGGAGGTCACCGTTGCGGGTTCGGTTATCGAACTGGTGCACCTGGCCACGCTGTATCACGATGACGTTATGGACGAGGCCCAGATGCGCCGCGGCGTTCCGTCGGCAAATGCCCGCTGGGGCAACAACATTGCGATCCTGGCCGGTGATTATCTGTTCGCGACGGCGTCCCGATTGGTATCCCAGCTTGGTCCCGACGCGGTGCGCATCATCGCCGAGACATTCGCCCTGCTGGTCACCGGTCAGATGCGCGAGACCAAGGGTGCCGGTGACGCCGACGATGCCGTCGCGCACTACCTGAAGGTGGTCGCGGAGAAGACCGCCTGCCTGATCGCCGCCTCCGGGCAGTTCGGTGGGACGTTCGCCGGTGCCAACGCCGATCAGGTCGAGCGACTGTCCCGGATCGGCGCGATCGTCGGGACGGTTTTCCAGATCTCCGACGACATCATCGATATTTCCAGCGGCCCCGACGAGTCCGGCAAACTGCCCGGCACCGACCTGCGCGAGGGTGTGCACACCCTGCCCGTGCTCTATGCACTGGAGGAGACCGGGCCCGCCGCCGACCGGCTGCGGGAGATCCTCAAGGGTCCGGTCACCGACGACGAGACACTCGCCGAGGCGCTGAACCTGCTGCGGGCGTCCGGTGGCATCGCTGCGGCGAAAGCGACCGTGGCGCAGTACGCCGCGCAGGCCCGGGCGGAACTGGCCGGGCTTCCCGATGTGCCGGGCCGACGCGCTCTGGCTTCGCTGGTGGACTACACCGTTAACCGGCACGGTTAACCGATAGGGAACTTGCGCACCGGCACGGTTAACCGATAGGGAACTTGCGCGTCGCTTCGAGGCGCTAGTCTCCGAGAGACCCGTCGTAGGAGGACTCACATGACCTGGCATCCCACCGCCAACCGGATGAAGACATTCGTGCTGCTCGTCGGAATGTCGGCATTGATCGTGTTCATTGGCTCGCTGTTCGGCCGAAACGTCATGTTCATGTCGGTGATCATGGCGATCGGCATGAACGCCTACGTCTATTTCAACAGCGCCAAGTTGGCCCTGAAGGCCATGAACGCCCAACCAGTCACCGAGGTACAGGCACCGCAGATCCACGCCATCGTCCGCGAGTTGTCCACCGCCGCGCACCAGCCCATGCCGCAGCTCTACATCAGCGATACCGCTAGCCCCAACGCCTTTGCCACCGGTCGCAATCCGCGTAACGCCGCGGTGTGTTGCACGACTGGCATCCTGCAGATCCTCGACGAACGTGAGCTTCGCGCCGTGCTCGGCCACGAGCTGTCCCATGTCTACAACCGCGACATCCTGATCTCGTGCGTGGCCGGCGCGTTGGCCTCGGTGGTCACCGGCATGGCTCAGATGGCGATGTTCTCCGGTATGCGCGGCGGAAACGGCCGCGGCGGAAACCCGCTGGCGATGCTGCTTGTTGCGATGCTCGCGCCGATGGCGGCCACCGTGATCCGAATGGCGGTCTCGCGTTCGCGGGAGTACCAGGCTGATCAGTCCGGAGCCGAGTTGTCCGGCGATCCGCTGGCATTGGCCTCGGCCCTGCGCAAGATCAGCGGCGGCGTGGAGCAGGCTCCGTTGCCCCCGACCCCGAAGTTGGCCGACCAGGCGCACCTGATGATCGCCAACCCGTTCCGCGCCGGGGATCGGATGGGCAAGATGTTCGCGACGCATCCGCCGATGGCCGACCGGATCGCCCGGCTGGAGAAGATGGCCGGGGGTTAACTACTGAGCGCCCTCGCCTGAGGAATTCTGGTCCGCGTCGCCGCTGGTGTCGGGCGTGGTCTCCGGTGCCGGATCTGACGGTGCAGGCGGCTGGACTGGTTTCTTGATCTGAGAGCCGCTGTGGCCGGTCAAGGCGTTCACGACGGAATTGAACACGTCCCTGACCACGTCTGTCGGCCTGGTGGGTTTGACTGCGGGAAGCGTGATGTTGCCGGGCACCGACGGTGAGCCGCTGTTTCCGTTGGTCGGATTCTGCGCGCGGGGGCTTCCGCCGCGCGGCCGGACCGTGCTCGCACTGATGTCCGGGGCCGGAACCCGGTCAACGGTGGGTGCGGCCGTCTGCGTCGCCGTCGCTTCGACAACCGAGGGCGCCGCCGCGGGTTGGGGAGCGGCGTTGGACCCCGCGCCCGGGAACTTTACGCCCGGCAGAATCGATTCCACGCCGTCCTGGAGCGTTTCGGCGAGCGTCTTGTATGCAACGACTGTCATGTCGTTGATCTGCTGGACCAGCGCTACCGCACCATCGGGGTAGGTCACCGTGGTTACCTGGGTATTCGGATCGGTCTTGCAGCTCACCGCGCCTGTACAGTCCACCCGGCCCATCGCGTCAACGACAGGCTTGGGCGGCAATCCAAGCGACTGCTTGACCGTTGGCGCGCCGGCCGCGGGGTCAGCGGCCGGGACGGCGCCGACAGCAAGCGGTCCAGCGCCTGCCTCGTAGGCCTCACGGTAGGGCGACGCCGGACTGGCCTGCGGAAGGGGACCGTTCAAGATGGCGGACAGTTCACCGGTATCGGCAGTACCGGCACCGATGGCCACGTCAGACTGGGGCGACTTGTCGCTGAAGATGTTGAGCGGTCCGCCGAAGCTGGCCTGGGTGAATCCGTCCGGCGACTGCGCGGTGGACGCCAAAGCCATCAGCATGGCGGCGACACCCACGGCCGATACGCCAGCGCGCACCGTGTGGTTGGTGAGCCGACTCATCGCTGGACAGCCTTTCTGATTCTCAGGTTCTCCGAAGGTACCTCTCATGTTAGGGCATGCGTGGCCGTTTGAAACACCTGGGTGTTACTAATCGGAGTTCGGTACGGTGTTGTGATGTTGGGCAGGATCGTTCTTGGTGCGTGTGGGGCTGCGGTGGCTGCGGTGGCTGCGGTGGCTGCAGCGGTACCGGCAGCGGCTGATCCCGATCCGGCGCCCGCCCCGCCGCCGCTGCCAAACGTGAACGCCTATGCCCCGATCAGTCCGGTTGACTACTCGGTGGTGGGTGGAAATTGGTATGCGTTCGCCGGACCCACTGGCGTCACCTGTGTGATTAATAAGATCAGTGTCGGGTACGGATGCAGTGGCGCATTGCCCGGCGCGCCGGACGGGGCGGACCTGGTCAGCGGCGGACCATTCGGGCCGCCATCGTTCACCATTGCCGGCCCAACCATCTTCGCCGCGGCCGGTCCGGTCAAGCCGTTGCCGCCGAACACCCGCTTGAGCTTCCGTGAGATCAGTTGCGGGGTCGACGCCGCGGGTGCGGTGGCCTGTGTCAACGGCCACGATCAGGTGGGATTCGTGGTGAGCCCGGCCGGCACTTTCATCGACGACTTCAATCCGATGCTGGACCGGCCGGAAGGCACGAACCCCTACCTGCCAGGTCTGCCGCCCGGTTAGAAGCGCGTCCCGTCCACTTCGTGACCGGGCTTCTCGGCCATCAGTCCCTGGTAGGCGTCCTCGACGGTGGAGCCATGGTTAATGACCGCGTCGACCTCTCGGGCGATCGGCATGCTGATGCCGTACTTCTCGGCGAACTCCATGATCACGCTGACGGCCTTGACGCCCTCGGCGACCTGGCTCATACCGGCGAGGATCTCGGCGATGGGTTTGCCCGAGCCCAGTGCCTCGCCGACGGTGCGATTGCGACTGCGTTGCGAGGTGCAGGTGACGATCAGGTCGCCCATGCCGGCTAGACCGGAGAAGGTGTCGCGTTGGCCGCCGATGGCCTCGCCAAGTTTGCTCATCTCGCGCACCGCGCGGGTCATCACCATGGCGCGGGTGTTCTCGCCGATGCCCATCGCATAGCCCATGCCGACGGCGATCGCGTAGACGTTCTTGAGCGCACCGGCGATCTCCACGCCGACGACGTCGTCAGTGGTGTAGGTCCGAAATCGCTTGGTGCGGAACATACTTGCCAGATTGGCCGCCAGATTGCGGTCCGGCATGGCCAGCACCGCCGCTGCTGCGTAGCCTTCTGCAACCTCCTTGGCGATATTGGGTCCGGCCAGGATGCCGGCCGGGTGGCCGGGTAGCACCTCTTCGACGATCTGACTCATTCGCATGTTGGTGCCCTGTTCGAGGCCCTTGACGAGGCTGACGACCGGCACCCACGGACGCAGTTCCTTGCTGAGTTCGCCAAGCACGCCCCGGAACCCGTGTGAGGGGACGCCCATCACGATCACGTCGGCGCAGTGGGCCGCCTCCGCGAAATCGTTTGTGGCGCGCAGAGTTTCCGGAAGTTCGACCTCCTCACCGAGGTACTGGGAGTTGCGGTGGTTCTTATTGATGTCTTCGGCGGTGTCCGCCGATCGCACCCACTGCACCGTCGGGCCGCGCCTGGCGCAGATGGACGCGACAGTGGTGCCCCACGACCCTCCGCCCAGAACGACTACCTGTGGTTCGCGGCGATCAGCTGTCATGGATTTAACGTAATGCCGGGCCGTCGGGTTCGCCGGGAGTTCTTCAAAACCACTCCGGTCGCGGTCGAGCCCGGTCTACCGGTACGCGTCCGCGCGGTGAAACACACCAAAGACTGTCACCGTTCGACGCTCGTCATCAATTCGGTAGATGACGCGATAGGTGCCGCGGCGCGCGCTGTGCCGATCCTCGAGCGGTGCCCTCAGTCGTTTGCCCACACGATGAGGATTTTCCAGCAGCGGACCTGTGATGAACTCATAGGCTGCGAAGGCCACCGATTCGGAGAGTTCCTCAGCTAGCTGCCGTCTCGCCGTCGGAGCAACTGCCAACTCGTAGGGGAGATCGTTCAATCGCGCGATCTTCGGGTATGCATCGCCTCGTCCAGCTCTTGGCGCCCGACGCCTTCGCCACGGGCCAGTTCGGCATCAGCGGCAGCGAGTTTCCGCACGATCGCCACATCGGAGAGGATGGCGATGGTTTCCTCAAGGGATTCCAAATCTTCGACGGCGACCAATACCGCCGTAGGTCGACCATGAACAGTGACTGTGATCCGGTCGTGTTGAGCACCGACGCGGGCAACCAACTCAGAGAGATGGGCCTTCACCTCGGCCAGCGAGCTTGTTTCTGGCATAGTCATAAGTATGACCACTCAGCCGCCCTGCGTCCACCGCCGGCGGCTCTCCGACTACCCGACCAGGGCCCGCGTCGACGCCCGCCCGAACACCATGTCCTCGTCGATCTTGTCTAGGAAACGGTGGTCGATGGAGTCGGCCAGGAAGTCCTGACGCACCACCCACGGACGCTTGGTGCTCGATTTCGGCAGTGCGTGCGGGTTGCGCAGCACATAGCCGGCCTGCAGGTTCCACAGTGGCGCCTCGGCGATCGGCCCGCCACCCAGATGCGGATAGGCGTGGGTGTAGCCATTGGCGTTCATATGTGCCAGCAATCGGGCGGCACTGCGTGCGGTCATGTCCGCGCGCAACGTCCATGAGGCATTGGTGTAGCCGATGCACCAGATCAGGTTGGGCACGTCCTCGAGCATGTGCGCCTTATAGGAGAACCGGTCCTGCGGCTTGATCTCGGCGCCGTCCACGGTGATCCGCACGCCGCCGAGGGCCTGCAGTTGCAGGCCGGTGGCGGTGACGATGATGTCGGCGTCAAGGTGCCTGCCGGACTTGAGCACGATGCCCGTCGCGTCGACGTGGTCGACGTGGTCGGTAACCACCTCGAGTGTGCCCTTGCTGATCTCTTCGAACACATCGCCGTCGGCCACCAGGCACATCCGCTCGTCCCACGGGTTGTAGCGCGGCTTGAAGTTCACGTCCACCGGGTAGTTCGTCGGCAGCAGGCTGGCGTTCTGGGCTCGGATGATCTTCTTGGCCAGGCCCGGTGCGCCGCGGGCGACCACCCACATCAGCTTCTCGAACGTCAGCGCGACCGACCGGATGATCGAGTAGGAAGCCTTGCGCGGCAAGAACTTTCGGATCGGCGATAAAGCCGGATTCACCCGCGGCATGGACAGCATGTACCCGGGGGAGCGCTGCAACATGGTCACGTGCGAGGCCTTGCGCGCCAGTGCGGGCACCATCGAGACCGCGGTGGCGCCGCTGCCGATGACCACCATCTTCTTGCCGGTGTATTCGAGGTCGTCGGGCCAGAACTGCGGGTGTACCACCGTGCCGGTGAAGTCGGCCATGCCGGGGAACTCCGGGGTGTAGGGCTCGGCGTAGTTGTAGTAGCCGGAGCCGAAGAACACCAGGCGGCTGCGGTAGGTCTTGCGCTCGCCGTTCTCGCTGACGTGCACCGTCCAGGTGTCGGTGGCCGAGTCCCAGTCCGCGGAGGTCACCCGGGTGTGGAAGCGGATGTGCGGGGAGATGCCGTGCTTGCGTGCGGTGCTTTCCATGTAGTCGCGGATCTGATCGCCGTCGGCCACGTACTCGTCGCCACTCCACGGCTCCCACGACCAGCACAGCGTGAAGATCGAGGAGTCCGAGCGCACACCCGGATAGCGGAATAGGTCCCAGGTGCCGCCGATGCGGTCGCGTTGCTCGAGGATGACGTAGCGGGTGGCCGGGTCGGACTCGGTCAGGCGGTAGGCCGCCCCGATCCCGGAGATGCCGGCGCCGATGATGACGAAGTCGTAGGTGCCCGCGTCGGACTCGGCGGGACGGGTGTCTTCATGGGGGGTGACGGTCATCGCGGTCCTCGCTGTAGTGCCGGGGTGATCCACACCACTGTAGGCACTGACCGGTTGGTCGGGCCAGGGGCCTTTAGGTCAACCGGTGTGGTCAGCGGTAGTTGACGAATTGCAGCGCGACCTCGAGGTCGGCACCCTTGAGCAGGGCGATGACTTCCTGGAGGTCGTCGCGCTTCTTGGAGCTGACCCGGATCTCCTCACCCTGGATCTGGGCTTTGACGCCCTTGGGGCCCTCATCGCGGATCAGCTTGGTGACCTTCTTGGCGTTCTCACTGCTGATGCCTTGCTTGAGGGTGCCGCTGACGCGGTAGGTCTTGCCTGACGGCTGTGGGTCGCCGGCGTCGAAGGCCTTCATGGAAATGTCGCGTCGGACCAACTTCTCCCTGAACACATCGACGGCGGCCTTGGCCCGCTCCTCGGTGGAGGAGACGATCTCGATGGCCTCCTCGCCCTTCCACTCGATTGTGGTGTCAGTGCCGCGGAAGTCGAACCGGGTGCTCAGTTCCTTGGCTGCCTGATTCAGTGCGTTGTCGACCTCCTGGCGGTCGACCTTGCTGACGATGTCGAACGACGAATCCGCCACTTTCGGTATCCCTCCTCGGTTATCGGCTGGTTTATGTCTTGGGTACATCCTCGTTGTACCCTGCTAGACGCATCATGCCGGGTCACTTCGGTGAGGTGTTCCAGGCAGGTTGCCCGAGCGGCCAATGGGAGCGGACTGTAAATCCGTCGGCTAACGCCTACACAGGTTCGAATCCTGTACCTGCCACA
>JBAXIR010000022.1:0-24222 GCA_037138275.1 Mycobacteriaceae bacterium
GACGACGATGACGACGATGATGACGATGATGACGATGATGACGATGATGACGCTGACGACGATGACGATGACGACGATGACGACGATGACGATGACGATGAGGATGATGCCGGCGCAGTCTCGTCGGCCCCGGTAGCCGCCCCCGGCAGGTCCCGGCGGCGGGCCGCGGCCCGGCCTGCTGGCCCGCCGGTTTCCGACATCTGAGGCCACTGGCTCCCGGTTTGACCCGTCGGTGCTGGTCGGAGTACTCTTGAGCAGTTGTCGCCTGGCCCTGTCGGCGGCAGTGGGACGGCCGGTTACGCCGGTACGGCCCGCATCCCAGACCAGTACGCCAATTCCGGTTGCGCGTGCCCGCGACACAGCGACCCCGCGTCGCCAGACGGAAGAGGAATGATGGCAGCCGAAACGGCCACCTACGCGATCGTGAAGACCGGTGGCAAGCAGTACAAGGTTGCCGTCGGCGACATCCTCAAGGTCGAGAAGATTGAGACCGAACCGGGCGCCTCGGTGTCGCTGCCGGTCGCGCTTGTCGTCGCTGGCGCCAAGGTGACCACCGACGCAGGCGAACTGGCCAAGGTTTCGGTCACCGGCGAGGTCCTCGAGCACACCAAGGGTCCCAAGATCCGTATCCACAAATTCAAGAACAAGACCGGCTATCACAAGCGGCAGGGCCACCGTCAACCGCTGACGGTGCTCAAGGTCACGGGTATCAAGTGATGAGCCGTCCGGCGAAGAACCAACCAACCAAGTAGCTCAGGAGGCGAGAAGACATGGCACATAAGAAGGGCGCTTCCAGCTCACGCAATGGTCGCGAATCCAACGCTCAGCGTCTGGGCGTCAAGCGATTCGGCGGCCAGGTGGTCAAGGCCGGTGAGATCATCGTCCGGCAGCGCGGCACGCACTTCCACCCCGGCGTCAACGTCGGCCGCGGTGGCGACGACACCCTGTTTGCGACCGCTCCCGGCGCTGTGGAGTTCGGCGAGAAGCGCGGCCGCAAGACCGTCAACATCGTTCGCGTCGCACGACCGGAGTAGGCCTCTTTTTCGCGAGTGTGCAGCCACTGTGAAATCGAGGCCGATTCTTCGCAGTCAGCTCACACTCGACGAATGAAAGGACACTGGCGATGCCGCGCTTCGTCGACCGCGTGGTGATCCATACCAGCGCGGGTAACGGCGGCAACGGCTGCGCCTCGGTGCACCGGGAGAAGTACAAACCCCTGGGTGGTCCGGACGGCGGTAATGGCGGCCGCGGTGGCAGCGTGATCCTCGTGGTCGATCCGCAGGTGCACACCCTGCTCGACTTTCACTTCCACCCGAATGTCGTTGCACCATCGGGCAAGCAGGGCATGGGCGGCGACCGCGACGGCGCCTATGGTTCGGATCTTGAGGTCAGGGTTCCCGACGGCACGGTAGTCCTCGATGAACAGGGCCGGTTGATTGCCGACCTGGTGGGTGCGGGTACCCGCTTCGTCGCCGCCGAAGGCGGTCGGGGTGGTCTGGGCAACGCGGCACTGGCGTCGCGCGCCCGCAAGGCGCCCGGATTCGCACTGCTGGGTGAGAAGGGCCAGACCCGCGACCTCACCCTGGAACTAAAGACCGTCGCCGACGTCGGACTGGTCGGATTCCCGTCGGCGGGCAAGTCGTCTCTGGTGTCGACGATCTCGGCGGCCAAGCCCAAGATTGCCGACTACCCGTTCACCACCCTGGTGCCCAACCTCGGTGTGGTGTCGGCGGGCGAGCACACCTTCACCGTCGCCGACGTTCCGGGACTGATCCCGGGTGCGTCACAGGGCCGCGGACTGGGCTTGGATTTCCTGCGCCATATCGAGCGCTGCGCGGTGCTCGTGCACGTGATCGACTGCGCCACAATGGAACCCGGCCGTGACCCGATCTCCGATATCGATGCCCTTGAGGCCGAGCTTGCCGCCTATCAGCCCACCCTGCAGGGCGACACGGCTCTGGGTGATCTTGCCGACCGGCCGCGCGCGGTGGTGCTCAACAAGATCGACGTGCCCGAGGCGCGGGAACTGGCCGAGTTCGTACGGCCCGAGATCCAAGCCCGCGGGTTGCCGGTTTTCGCGGTATCCACGGTGACCCGGGAAGGGTTGCGCGAGCTTACCTTCGCCATGTGGGACCTGGTGGCCGGCTACCGCGCCGCGCAACCCACCGTGGTGGCACGACGTCCGGTGATTCGTCCGGTTGCGGTGGACGCGAGCGGGTTCACCGTCGAAGCCGATCCTGCCCATGCCGGCGGGTTCGTGGTGCGCGGCACCCGGCCGCAACGGTGGGTGGCCCAGACTGACTTCACCAATGACGAGGCGGTGGGCTATCTCGGCGACCGACTAGCTCGCCTCGGCGTTGAGGATGAGCTATTCAAACGCGGCGCCAAACCGGGCTGTGCCGTCACAATCGCCGATATGACCTTCGACTGGGAGCCGCAGACCCCGGCGGGCGTGGACGTGACCCCGACCGGCCGTGGTACCGATGCCAGACTGGAGCGTAACGACCGGATCGGTGCGGCCGAACGCAAGGAGGCCCGGCGGCATCGCCGTGAGCAGGGAGACGAGCGGTGACTGTGCATCGCGGTGCCATCCGTGCCGCGCGCAGCATTGTCGTCAAGGTCGGCACCACCGCGTTGACCGACGCCTCCGGGCTGTTCGACACCGATCGTCTCGCTGCGCTGGCTGATGCCATCGAGGCCCGGATGGCATCCGGTACGGATGTGGTCATCGTGTCCTCAGGTGCCATCGCCGCAGGTATCGAACCGCTCGGTTTGCCTCGTCGGCCCACCGATCTGGCCACCAAACAGGCTGCCGCCAGCGTCGGTCAGGTGGCCCTGGTCAATGCCTGGAGCGCAGCCTTCGGCCGATACGGACGCACCGTCGGACAGGTACTGCTGACCGCCTACGACATTTCACAGCGGGTGCAGCACACCAACGCCGCGCGCACGCTAGACCGACTTCGCGCGCTTAACGCGGTGGCGATCGTCAATGAGAACGACACCGTCGCCACCAATGAGATCCGGTTCGGCGACAATGATCGACTGTCGGCGCTGGTGGCACATCTGGTCGGCGCCGACGCACTGGTGCTGCTCTCCGATATCGACGGTCTCTACGATGCCGATCCACACAAAGGCGGGGCACGTTTCATCGCCGAGGTCGCCGGTCCCGAAGATCTCGCCGGTGTTGTTGCCGGGCAGGGCAGCCGCCTGGGCACCGGGGGTATGGCCTCGAAGCTGTCGTCGGCCCTGCTGGCTGCCGACGCCGGCGTGCCTGTTCTGCTGGCCGCCGCCACCGACGCCGCCGCGGCACTGACGGAGGCGTCGGTGGGCACCGTGTTCGCCCCGCGGCCGACGCGAATGTCGGCTCGGCGGTTCTGGGTTCGGTATGCCGCGGAGTCGGCCGGGGCGCTGACGCTTGATGAGGGCGCGGTGCGCGCGGTGGTCAGGCAACGACGATCGCTGCTGCCGGCCGGCATCACCGGTTTGTCCGGCAAGTTCTTCGGTGGTGACGTTGTCGAGTTGCGCGGCCCTGACGCTGAAGTGGTCGCGCGCGGGGTGGTGGCCTATGACGCCGCCGAGTTGGCTGCGATGATCGGCAGATCGACCCCGGAACTGCCGGTTGAGATGCGCCGTCCCGCGGTGCACGCCGATGATCTGGTCGCGGTTTAACCTCGCCCGGTGCGGGCCGAGAGCGATAACTCGTCGGCCAGCAGGCTCAGCATCGCTGAACAACCGGCGTCGACCTTCACGGTTGCGAGGTCGTCGCCGCGGGTGGGGCCGCGATTGACGATCGCGATCGCCATGTTGCGTGCGGCGGCATGACGGACGAAACGGTAGCCGGAGAACACTGTTAGCGACGATCCTGCCACCAGTAGCGCATCGGACCGATCGACTAACGAATAGGCCTCGTCCACAACCTCTTTGGCGACGGACTCGCCGAAGTAGACGATGTCGGGTTTGAGCATGCCATCACACGCGGGGCAATCGACGAACCGGAAGTTTTCCGTGTTACCGACGACGGCGTCGGCGTCGGGAGCCACCGCAAGTCCACCAACCTGCTCGGCGCGCTCGGTGAATCCGGGGTTGGCGGCCTCAAGTTGTTCGGCCAACCTCGCCCGGGGCATGGTGTGGCCGCAGTCCAGGCACACCACCCGTGCGTAGGTGCCGTGCAGGTTGATCACGGTGCGGCTGCCGGCCTTGGTGTGCAACAGGTCCACATTCTGGGTGATCACCCCGGTGACGACGCCGGCTTGCTCGAGGGTGGTCAGGGCGCGGTGGCCGGCGTTGGGTTCGGTCTGCGCCATGTGCCGCCAGCCCAGGTGATTGCGGGCCCAATACCGGCGCCGGTAGTCGGTGCTGGTCCTGAACTGTCTGATCGTCATCGGATTGGCCGGCGGGGAGTCCGGACCGCGGTAGTCCGGAATACCGGAATCGGTGGAGAGCCCGGCCCCGGTGAGAACCGCGACCCGCCGGCCGGCCAGCAGTGCGATGAGTTCGGGGGCATCCACACCGACAGGGTAGGCCAACCGGGCCAACCATCATTGTGCTGCCACACTATGAGATATGGACTTCTACTCCGCCTACGCCCGCGGATTCGTGCGGGTGGCCGCCTGCACGCACCGCACGGTGCTCGCGGACCCGGCCGCCAATGCCGAGTCGGTGCTGCGGATCGCGCGGGATTGCCACGGCGAGGGCGTCGCGATCGCGGTCTTCCCGGAGTTGACGCTGTCCGGATACTCGCTCGAGGACATCCTGATGCAGGACAGCCTGCTCGACGCCGTCGAGGCCGCGGTAGCCGAGGTCGTCGCCGGATCGGCCGACCTGC
Source organism: Mycobacteriaceae bacterium (assembly GCA_037138275.1). Lineage (GTDB taxonomy): Bacteria > Actinomycetota > Actinomycetes > Mycobacteriales > Mycobacteriaceae > Mycobacterium. The sequence continues at coordinate 4,826 of JBAXIR010000022.1, forward strand.
TACCGGTTCTGGTGGTTGGCGCACCACTGCGCCATCTGCACCGGATCTATAACACCGCCGTGGTGATTCACCGGGGCGCGATACTCGGTGTCGCGGTCAAGTCCTATCTGCCGACCTACCGCGAGTTCTATGAGCGGCGCCAAGTTGCGGCCGGTGACGATATGCGCGGGGTGATCCGCATTCGCGGGGCAGACGTGCCGTTCGGTCCCGATCTAATGTTCGATGCACTCGACGTTCCAGGGTTGGTGCTGCACGTCGAGATCTGTGAAGACATGTTCGTCCCGATACCGCCGAGCGCGCAGGCGGCGCTGGCCGGAGCGACAGTGCTGGCCAACCTGTCCGGCAGCCCGATCACGATCGGCCGGGCAGAAGACCGCAAGCTGTTGGCGCGCTCCGCGTCAGCGCGATGCCTGGCGGCCTACGTCTACTCCGCGGCCGGTGAGGGTGAGTCGACCACCGATCTGGCCTGGGACGGCCAGACGATGATCTACGAGAACGGAGTACTGCTCGCCGAATCCGAGCGGTTCGGCACCGGCGATCGCCGCTGTGTTGCCGATGTCGATCTGGACCTGCTGCGCGCCGAGCGGTTGCGGATGGGCACCTTCGACGACAACCGCCGCCACCACCGGGGGAGTCTGGATTCGTTCCGCCGCATCGGTTTTCGGCTCGAACCACCCACCGGTGACATCGGCCTGCGACGCGAGGTTGAGCGGTTCCCGTTCGTTCCCAGTGATCCGGAGCGGTTGGAGCAGGACTGCTACGAGGGCTACAACATTCAGGTCGCCGGCCTGGCGCAGCGGCTGCGTGCGCTCAACCACCCGAAGGCCGTCATCGGCGTCTCGGGTGGGCTGGATTCCACGCATGCGCTCATCGTCGCGGCGCGAGCGATGGATTCCGCAGGCCGTCCCCGCAGTGACATCCTGGCGTTCACCCTGCCCGGATTCGCCACCGGTGAGCACACTAGGAACAACGCCGCGAGATTATCGAAGGCGCTCGGGGTGAGCTTCGCCGAGATTGATATCCGCCCGACTGCCGAGTTGATGCTCACCGAGATCGGTCACCCGTATGCGCGCGGTGAAGCGGTCTACGACGTCACCTTCGAGAACGTTCAGGCCGGACTTCGCACCGACTACCTGTTCCGGATTGCCAACCAGCGCGGTGGCATCGTGCTGGGCACCGGTGATCTTTCCGAGCTTGCGCTGGGCTGGTCGACCTACGGTGTCGGCGATCAGATGAGCCACTACAACGTCAACGGCGGGGTGCCGAAAACCCTGATCCAGCACCTGATCCGGTGGGTGATCACCTCGGGTCAGTTCGACGCCGAGGTGGGCGAGATCCTGCAGTCGGTGCTCGACACCGAGATCACCCCGGAGTTGGTGCCGGTGGGCGAGGGCGAGCAGATCCAGAGCAGCGAGGCGAAGGTCGGTCCGTACCCGCTGCAGGACTTCTCCCTATTTCACGTGTTGCGCTACGGATCCCGACCCGCCAAGATCGCGTTCCTGGCCTGGCACGCCTGGCGTGCGGACTACCCATTGGCCGAAATCCGGTCATGGCTGGCCGTTTTCGCACAGCGGTTCTATTCGTTCAGTCAATTCAAGCGCTCGGCGATGCCGAACGGCCCCAAGGTTTCCCACGCTGGATCGCTGTCCCCGCGCGGCGACTGGCGGGCACCGTCGGATATGGCGGCCACGGTGTGGCTGGACGAGATCGAACGCGAGATTCCGCGCGCCTGAGGGTTCAGCCGGGCGGCGGGATGCCCAGCACGCGCTGGATGTCGGCCTTCATCGCCTGCAGTTGCGAGCCCCAGTAGCCCCAACTGTGGGTTCCGGAGGCAGGGAAGTTGAACACCGCGTTGTGGCCGCCTGCGGCCAGGTATTTCTGCCGGAATTCCTTATTGGTGTCCAGGGTGACGTTCTCCAGGTAGCCCGCGGTGAACAGTCCGGTGAAGGATGGATCGCCGGCGTTGTCCAAGTCCGACGGCGCGCCGGTACCGCAGTAGACCCACACCGCGGTGCCGTTGGCCACCAACCGGCCAATGTTGACCATGGGATCGTTGCGTTGCCACGCGGGATCACCCTTGGGTCCCCACATCTCTGAGGCCCGGTACCCGCCGGCATCGCGCATCGCGACGTTGATCAGGATCGGCCACAGTCCCAGCGATGGATTGAGGAATCCCGACAGCGATGCCGCGAAGAGAAACTGGGCGGGATGCCAGATCGCCAGATTCAGCGCCGAGCCACCCGACATCGACAGGCCCACAATGGCATTGCCGATTGGGTCGATTCCCCTATTGGCCGCCAGCCAGGCCGGCAACTCGTTGGTGAGGAACGTCTCCCACTTGTAGGTGACGGTGCCTGCCCTACCGGTCGCGGGCCGATACCAGTCGGTGTAGAAACTCGACTGACCGCCCACCGGCATGACCACTGACAGGCCAGACTCGTGGTACCACTCGAACGCTGCGGTGTTGATATCCCAGCCGTTGGTCTCCTCCTCGGCGCGCAGTCCATCCAGCAGATAGACCGCGTGCGGACCGCCGCCTTGGAACTCGACGCGGATATTGCGATTCATCGCAGGGGACGGCACGTAGAAGATCTCGATCGGTAGGCCCGCCCGGGAGAAGGCGCCTGCGGTGGGGGTGGGTGTGGCCGTAATGGCCACTGCGGGTAGCAATAGTGCGGCGCCGACGGCCGCGGCAAGCCGGGTGGCTCGCGCGGTCGCGGTGGGCCTTGCTTCCTGTCGTGTCATCGACTTGGAAGTTAGCAATGCGACCCACCGGATTCGGCCCGGCCACGCCGGGTCTTAATTGCTTCGTTACCTCATCATGTGGGTGTCGGACCTTGAGGCTGTCAGACCTCGAGTACCGGGGTGGGCCGCTGGAATCCCCGGGTGATCACCAGCAACCAGGCGAATCCGATTGCCAGCCAGATCAATCCGAACCGCAGCGTCTCCCCGGACAGGCTGGTCCACAACCAGGCGGTGAGCAGAAATCCGATCAGTGGTAGCACCAGGTTGGTCAGCACTCGGTTGCCGTCGCGTTCGCGTCGGTCGATGAAGAAGTGTTTGATCACCGACAGGTTCACCACCGAGAAGGCCACCAGTGCGCCGAAGCTGATCAAGGAGGCCAGGGTAGCCAGGTCGATGACGATGGCGATCAGCGAGATCGCACTGACAACCAGGATCGCGAACACCGGGGTACTGAACCGCGCCGAAACCTCGCCGAACACCTTGCGCGGCAGGGCGCCGTCGCGACCCATGGCGAAGAGGATCCGTGCCACCGAGGCCTGCGATGTCAGTGCCGACCCCAATGCGCCGGCGACGTAGGCGGCGGTGAAGAAGGTGTTCAGGAACTGCCCGCCCGCGGCGACCATCACCTCCAGCGATCCCGCATCCACGCTGGCGAACTGGTTGGACGGATACACCAGTTGCGATAGGTAGGACAGCACGATGAAGATCACCCCGGAGGCGACGGTGGCGATCATGATCGCCCGGGGCACGTCGCGAACCGGATCCTTGGCTTCCTCGGACAGCGTGGAGACGGCGTCGAATCCCAGGAATGACAGGCAGAGCACCGCCGCCCCGGCGGCGATCACTCCGAAGCCGCCGGCGGTTCCGTCGCCGGACAGTGGCGCGATCAGGTCCACAGTGCCCCTACCGGACATTTTCACCAGGGTCAGCACGATGAATGTGACGATGAAGATCGCCTGGACGGCGATGATCAGGAAATTGGCGCGGTCCACCGACACGATGCCGACGATGTTGAGCACCGTGACGATGGCGATCGACGCCAGTATGAACACCCAGGCCGGGACTGCCGGGAACGCCGCCTGCAGGTAGATGCCGATGACCAGATAGTTCAGCATCGGCAGAAACAGATAATCCAGCAGCAGCGACCATCCGGAAAGGAATCCGACCGGAGCGCCAAAACTCTTCTGCGCGTAGGCATATGCCGATCCGGCCACCGGGAAGGCGCCTGACATCCGGGCGTAGGAGTAGGCGGTGAACACCATCGCGATCAGGGTCACCACATAGGCCACGGGTAGCCGGCCACCGGTGGTCTGGGTGACGATGCCGTAGGTGGTGAATACGGTCAGCGGCACCATGTAGACCAGTCCGAACAACACCAGCGACCACAGGCCCAGTGCGCGGCGAAGGTGACCGCCGGAGGATTCCGACGTCGGGTCGGACCCGTAGGCGTCGGCGGGAGATGAATGGGCGGGAAGTGTCACGGTGGTTCCTCGTCTTGCGTTGTCCGGTCGGTCAGTTGGTGCTGCTGTATGCGGCGCGACCCCGTAGATAGGTGGCCCGAACGGCCACGGCGGGAATGTCGAGTGCCGGCGTGGTTCGCGGATCACGGTCCAGCACCACCAGGTCGGCACTGGCGCCGGGCGCGATGGTGCCCCAATTGTCCTCGGCGAACGCCTGATACGCCACACCGGCAGTGTAGGCCGCAAGTGTTTGTTCGATCGGCAGGATCTCATGCGGTGTCCAGCCGCCCTCGGGATCGCCGGTCTCGGTGCGCCGCGATGCGGCCACCGCGATGCCGTCCAGTGGTGCGCCGGAGGACACCGGCCAGTCCGAACCCAGTGCCAATCGCGCACCCGAGGTGGTCAGGGACCGCATCCGGTACTGCCTATCGGAGCGTTCGACGCCGAGACGGGGCACGGTCAGCACTGTCATCAGTGCATCCATCTGTGCCCACAGCGGTTGCATATTCGGGATGACGCCGAGTTCGGCGAACCGGCCGAGATCAGCGTCATCGGCGAGCTGAACATGCGCGATCACCGGTCGGCGGTCCCGGGCCGGGTTGCGCTTCACCGTGTACTCGATCGCGTCGAGCGCCTGCCGGATCGCGGCGTCGCCGATGGCGTGGATATGGATCTGCAGACCCAATTCGTCGACGCGCCGGGCAGCCTCGGCCAGCGAGTCGCCCTCCCAGGTGCGCATGCCGTGGCTGTGCAGGCCCGAACAATACGGCGCCAGCAGTGCGCCGGTCTCGTTCTCGATGACGCCGTCGGCGAAGAACTTCACCGTGTTCGCGGTCAGCAGCGGTGAGCCCGTCTGCTCAACCTGGCGCCTCGATGCGGCGAACTGCGCCACTTGCGCATCAAAGTAGCGCGGATCGGCGTAGAGCGCGAGGTTGAATCGCATCCGCAGGGCACCGGCGCGGGCCGCCGCCAGGTAGGTCGCGACATCAGCAGGTTCGACCCAGGCATCCTGCACCCAGGTGACACCGCGGGCCAGGAAGTAGTCGGCGGCCGTACCGAGTGCCGACACCCGCAGAGTCTCGTCGCGGGCCGGCATGACGGCCGACACCAGATCCGTTGCGCCCCACTCTCGTAACGTTCCGAGCACGGAACCATCCGCGCGATGCGGGATCTCGCCCAGTACCGGATCCGGGGTGTCGGCGGTGATACCGGCTCGCTCGATCGCCACCGTGTTACACCACACCGTGTGGTAATCCCAGGCCCGCAATACCACCGGACGGTCCGGCACGGCGGCATCCAGCCATCGTGAGTCGAACAGTCCGTCGGGGGCCAGGCTGCCGTCGTAGGACGCCCCGACGATCCACTCGTCGCCCGGGTTGTCGGCGGCGAATTGCTTGACCGCAAGCACGATTTCGTCAACGGAAGCGCAGCCGCGCACCGCCGGCCCGACGGATTCGAGCCCGCCGTAAAGCGGATGGGCGTGGCCGTCACCGAAGGACGGCATCAGGAAGCCGCCATCGAGATCCACGTGGTCTACCGCTGAGGCTTCCGAGGCCAGCGTGCGCGCTTGATCGCCCACGGCGCGAATGACGCCATCGACCACCAGCAGTGCGTCGGTATCCGCGCTACCGGTCCAGATCGCACCGCCGCTGAATAATGTCGCTGCCTGCTCGGGACTCATCAGGCGATGGTAGCCATCAGCGCCCGATTCAGTAGAGGTCTGTCCGTCGATCCGCGAACAGGTCGACATGCTCCGTCACCGACTTGTCGTGGGTGAGGCCCAGATCGATATCGGCCAACGCGATACCGTCGCCGGGTCCGGTCTCGGCGATGACCCAGCCTTCGGGACTGATGATCGACGTCGCCTCCATCCACCGCTGGCCGCGTTCGGTTCCGGCGCGATCGCAGGCGGCTATTGCAACCCTGTTGGTGCGCGCGGTCGACATCGCGGTGATCACCTCGCCGGGGCGTTCCCCCTCCGGCCGGTCGAACCACGGCCAGTTGAGCGGAACGGCGATGAGTTCGGCGCCGTCGAGTGCCGCTCGGCGGGTCAGTTCGGCGAACTCCAGGTCATAGCAGACCATCACCGCGATCGCGCCGTAGGCGGTCGCCACGACCGGCGGGCGCACGTCGCCGCGGGAGAAGATCAGCTTCTCCCGGTCCCACAGGTGCGTCTTGCGGTAGCGCGCCACCACCCCGTCGGCATCGACCACCGCGGCGCTGTTGTACAGCCGGCCGTCATCGCCGAGTTCGCAGAACCCGCCGATCACCACCGCCGGGCCGGCCGCGGCTGACCAGGCGGTCAGTTCCGGGCCGGCGACCGTGATCGCTGCCGATCGGGCCTCGTCGGCGTCGGCGAACATGTACCCGGACGTGGCCAGTTCGGGTAGCACGATCACCTGGGCGCCGTCGGTGACGGCCGCGGTGATCGCGGCCACGATCAGATCGGTGTTGGCCGCCAGGTCAGCGATTCTCGGCGAGATCTGACAGCAGGCGATCCTGGTCCGGGCCACGGGCTCACGTTAGCCCCCACCGCCCGGTTGGTAGGGAACCGATACGCTGGGCCGATGAGTGTGCACGCCGGTCAAGACGTCGCCGCTGCCGATGTCGATGTGCGCGATACCGTGCACGACGCCGCCCGGCGGGCGCGGGTGGCGGCGCGCTCGCTCGGGTCGATGACCACGTCGGTGAAGGACCGCGCCCTGCACGCCGCCGCCGATGCCGTGCTGGCCAACGTCGAACAGATCCTGGCTGCCAATGCCGAGGATCTGGCGGTCGCCCGGGAGGCCGGCACGCCCGAGGCGATGCTGGATCGTCTTGCCCTCAATTCGCAGCGCGTCGACGGTATCGCCGCGGGCCTGCGTCAGGTCGCCGGTCTGTCCGATCCGATCGGGGAGGTGCTGCGCGGTAGCACCCTGCCCAACGGTTTGCAGGTGCGCCAGCAACGCGTGCCTCTCGGCGTGGTCGGGATTGTCTACGAAGGCCGACCCAACGTCACCGTCGACGCGTTCGGCCTGACGTTGAAATCCGGAAATGCCGTTCTGCTGCGCGGAAGTTCGTCGGCGGCGGCCTCCAATGCGGCTCTGGTGGCAGTGCTGCGTGACGCGCTGACCTCGGAAGGTCTGCCCGCGGACGCGGTGCAACTGCTGCCCAGTGCCGACCGCTCCAGCGTCACCCACCTCATCCAGGCCCGCGGGCTTGTCGATGTGGTGATCCCGCGTGGGGGTGCGGGCCTGATCGACGCGGTCGTGCGGGACGCGACCGTGCCCACCATCGAGACCGGTGTCGGCAACTGCCACGTCTACGTCCACGCCGACGCCGATCTCGATGTCGCCGAACGAATCGTGCTGAACGCCAAGACCCGTCGGACCAGTGTGTGCAACGCCGCCGAGACACTGCTCGTCGACGCCGCCGTCGCCGACACCGCGGTGCCCCGGTTGGTGGATGCGTTACAACAGGCCGGGGTCACCGTGCACCAGAACCCGACCGACGAGCAGTTGCACGCCGAGTTCCTCTCGATGGACATCGCACTGGCGGTGGTCGACGGCCTCGATGCAGCCATCGAGCACATCAACACCTACGGAACCGGCCACACCGAAGCCATCGTCACCACCGACCTCGCGGCCGCGCAACGCTTCACTGACGGCGTGGACGCCGCCGCGGTGATGGTCAATGCCTCCACCGCGTTCACCGACGGCGAGCAGTTCGGCTTCGGTGCCGAGATCGGCATCTCCACCCAGAAGTTGCACGCCCGCGGACCGATGGGTCTGCCCGAACTGACCTCGACCAAGTGGATCGTCATCGGTGACGGTCACATCCGACCCGCCTGACCCCGCTCATACGACTGGAGACCCTGACTTGACTGACTCCCAGGCACGCACGGCACCGCTGTTCGCCGATATCGCCGATGTCTCCCGCAGGCTGGCCGAGACCGGGTATCTGCCCGACACCGCCACCGCGACAGCGGTTTTCCTGGCCGACCGCCTCGGCAAGCCGTTGCTCGTCGAAGGTCCGGCCGGTGTCGGCAAGACCGAGTTGGCCCGTGCCGTGGCGCAGTGCACCGGCTCCGATCTGGTGCGGTTGCAGTGTTACGAGGGTGTGGACGAAGCCCGCGCACTCTATGAGTGGAACCACGCCAAGCAGATCCTGCGCATCCAGTCTGGCGCCGGCGATTGGGAGTCCACTAAGTCCGATGTGTTCAGCGAGGAGTTTCTGCTGTCGCGGCCGCTGCTCACTGCGATCCGGCGCACCGAGCCCACCGTGCTGCTCATCGACGAAACCGACAAGGCCGACATCGAGATCGAGGGCCTGCTGCTGGAGGTGCTGAGCGATTTTGCGGTCACCATCCCGGAGTTGGGCACCATTGCCGCTACCCGCATTCCGTTCGTGGTGCTCACCTCAAATGCCACCCGCGAACTCTCGGAGGCGCTCAAACGCCGCTGTCTGTTCCTGCACATCGACTTCCCGGACGCTGAACTCGAGCGTCGCATCCTGCTCTCCCGGGTTCCGGAACTTCCCGAGCGTCTCGCCGATGAACTGGTTCGCATCATCGGCGTGCTGCGCGGTATGCAACTCAAGAAGGTGCCGTCGGTGGCCGAGACCATCGACTGGGGCCGGACCATCCTGGCGCTGGGCATGGACACGATCAGCGATGCCACGATCGCCGCGACACTGGGTGTGGTGCTCAAGCACCAGTCCGACCAGGTTCGCGCCGCCGGCGAACTTCGGCTGAACTGAGAGCGCCGACGATGGCCACCCGCAGAACCCGACCCGCCCAACCGCTGGCACCGCACGGTCTTCCCGGACATCTGGTCGGCTTCGTCGAAGCCCTTCGCGCCCAGGGAATCTCGGTCGGTCCGTCGGAGACCGTCGACGCAGGCCGGGTGATGAGCGTGCTCGGCCTGGGTGATCGGGAAGAACTGCGCGCCGGTCTGGCGTGCGCGGTGTTGCGCCGTTCCGACCACCGCGCCACCTATGACGCATTGTTCGACCTGTGGTGGCCGGCCGCACTGGGCGGCCGAACCGTGCTGACCGACGAGGACGCGGACGATTCGGAGATCCCGCCGACGCTGTCGCCGGAGGATATCGAGGCGATGCGATCGATGCTGCTCGATCTGCTCGCGGACAATCCCGATATCGGCGATCTCGATGAGCGCCTGGTGGCGATGATCGCGGCCATTGTCGAGGCGCACGGCCGCTACCAATCCAGCCGCGGTCCGTCGTACTCGTCCTATCAGGCGCTCAAGGCCATGGCGCTGGATCAGCTCGAGGGCCGATTGCTGGCCGGACTGCTGGCACCACACGGTGACGATCCATCACCGACTCAGGAACAGATCGCCAAAGCCCTTGCTGCGCAGAAAATCGCGCAACTGCGCAGGATGGTGGAGGGCGAGACCAAGCGTCGCACCGCCGAACAATTGGGCCGCGACCACGTGCAGATGTACGGCATCCCGCAACTGGCCGAGAATGTCGAGTTCCTGCGCGCCTCCGGCGACCAGTTGCGTCAGATGCGCAAGACGGTCGCGCCACTGGCCCGAACGCTCGCCACCCGGTTGGCTGCGCGGCGGAGGCGGTCTCGGGCCGGGGCCATCGACTTGCGCAAAACCCTGCGCAAGTCGATGTCGACCGGCGGTGTGCCGATCGATCTGGTGTTGCGCAAGCCGCGTCCGGCCCGACCGGAGTTGGTGGTGCTGTGCGATGTATCCGGCTCGGTGGCCGGGTTCAGTCATTTCACCCTGCTTCTCGTGCACGCTCTGCGGCAGCAGTTTTCGCGTGTTCGGGTCTTCGCCTTCATCGACACCACCGACGAGGTGACCCATCTGTTCGGACCGGATGCCGATCTGGCCGTCGCGGTCCAGCGGATCACCCGTGAGGCCGGGGTGTACACCCGCGACGGGCACTCCGACTACGGCAACGCGTTCGTCTCGTTCACCGAGAACTTCCACAATGTGCTTTCGCCGCGCAGTTCGCTGCTGGTCCTCGGTGACGCGCGCAACAACTACCGCAACCCGGCCGCCGACGTGCTGGCACACATGGTGACGGCCAGCCGCCACGCGCACTGGCTCAATCCCGAGCCCAGACACCTCTGGGGCAGCGGGGACTCGGCGGTGCCGCGCTACGAAGGCGTTATCACCATGCACGAATGCCGGTCGGCCAAGCAACTCGCCTCCGTCATCGACCAGCTTCTCCCGGTCTAGCGCTGAAGTAAGCTCGCAATCCATGCACTCTCGGCGCAGGCTCGGCGTGATGGGCGGGACGTTCGATCCCATCCACAACGGCCACCTCGTCGCCGCCAGCGAGGTCGCCGATCTTTTCGGCCTCGACGAAGTGGTCTTCGTACCTACCGGCAGACCGTGGCAGAAGGACAGCCGTCACGTCACCGCCGCCGAGGACCGCTATCTGATGACGGTCATTGCCACGGCCTCCAATCCACGCTTCTCGGTCAGCCGGGTCGACATCGATCGCGCCGGACCCACCTACACCAGGGACACGCTCGCCGATCTGCGCGCCCTGAATCCCGATAGCGACCTGTACTTCATCACCGGCGCCGATGCGCTGGCCTCGATCCTGTCCTGGCAGAACTGGGAGGAGTTGTTCAGTCTGGCGAAGTTCATCGGTGTCAACCGTCCCGGTTACGAGCTCACCGGTGAGCACATCGGCTCGGCATCGAACCAACTGTCCGCCGACGCGCTGACCCTGGTCGAGGTTCCCGCACTGGCCATCTCGTCGAGTGACTGCCGGGCGCGCGCGGCCAACTCGCGGCCGATCTGGTATCTGGTGCCCGACGGCGTGGTGCAATACGTCAACAAACTGGGTCTTTACTGTAATCCGGTTGCGCCCGAACAGATCCCGACCCCGGGCACCGGGGAGGTAAATCAATGACTGCATCCGCCGAAGCGATTCTGATGGCAACAGTCGCCGCGCAGGCCGCGGCCGCCAAACTCGCCCAGGACATTGTCGTCATCGACGTCTCGGGACAGCTGGTGATCACGGACTGCTTCGTGATCGCATCAGCGTCCAACGAGCGCCAGGCCAACGCGATCGTCGACGAGGTCGAGGAGAAGATGCGCTTGGCCGGACACAAACCGGCCCGTCGCGAGGGTGCCAGGGAGGGCCGCTGGATCCTGCTGGACTTCATCGACATCGTGGTGCACGTCCAGCACACCGACGAGCGCAACTTCTATGCACTCGACCGGCTGTGGCGGGACTGCCCGATTGTCGACGTCGACCTCGACTGTGTGAATCCAACCGTCGTGACACCAGCCGGCGAGTCGACGTGAGGGTGCGGCGGCTGGTGATGCTGCGCCACGGCCAGACGGAGTTCAATGCCGGAAGCCGGATGCAGGGTCAGCTCGACACCGAACTGACCGACCTGGGCCGGAGCCAGGCTCTGGCTGCCGCGGAGGTGTTGGCCACACGGCAGCCGCTGCTCATCGTCTCCTCCGATCTGCGCCGCGCCTTCGACACCGCCGAGACGCTCGCCCAGTGCTGCGGGCTGCCGGTTCACGCAGACCCCCGGCTGCGGGAGACCCACCTCGGGGACTGGCAGGGCCTGACCCACGATGAGGTGGACGCCGGTTCGCCGGGTGCTCGTTTGGCGTGGCGCGATGACGCGAGGTGGGCACCGCACGGCGGGGAGAGCCGCGTCGACGTTGCCGATCGCAGTGCGCCGTTAGTTGCCGAGTTGGTTGCGGGTGAGCGTCAGTGGGGTGCCGACGATGCCGAGCGGCCGGTGGTGCTGGTGGCCCACGGCGGACTGATCGCCGCGCTGACCGCGGCGCTGCTCGACCTGCCGGTGGACAACTGGCCGGTGCTCGGCGGGATGGGCAACGCCAGTTGGGTGCAGTTGTCCGGACACGGGGCCGCCGACGCCGACGTGGCCGATATCCGGTGGCGGCTGGACGTGTGGAACGCATCCGCCCAGGTTGCCAACGATGTCCTCTGAGCCTGTTCCCATACCGCGGCGCAGGGCCCTGCTGGTATTCGCAGACTCGCTGTCCTACTACGGCCCGCAGGGCGGTCTGCCCGCCGACGACCCGCGGATCTGGCCCAATATCGTTGCCTCTCAGCTTGATTGGGAATTGGAACTCATCGGCCGGATCGGCTGGACCTGTCGCGACGTCTGGTGGGCAGCCACCCAGGATCCTCGCTCCTGGGCGGCGCTACCCCGGGCGGGTGCGGTGATCTTCGCGACCAGCGGCATGGACTCACTGCCGTCGCCGCTGCCGACCGCACTGCGCGAGGCGATTCGCTATGTACGTCCGCCGTGGTTGCGTCGGTGGGTGCGCGACGGATACGGCTGGCTGCAACCCCGGCTCTCACCGGTGGCCAGACCGGCACTGCCGCCGCGGCTGAGTGTGGAATACCTCGAGATGACCCGTGGTGCAATCGACTTCAATCGCCCGGGAATCCCGATCGTGGCGTCGTTGCCGTCGGTCCATATCGCGCAGACGTATGGGTACTCGCACCGTGGCCGACGCGGTACCGTCGCCGCGATCACACCCTGGGCTGCTCGCCACCGGATACCACTGGTGGACCTCAAACAAGCCGTTGAACCGCACGTCCTCGGTGGCCGCGGTAACCCGGACGGGATTCACTGGAACTTCGAAGCGCACGAGGCGGTCGCTGAGTTGATGCTCACCGCACTCGCCGAGGCCGGCGTCACACCGGGGCGTGACCAGTGCCGGTGATCGTGGTGACGGACTCCTCGGCCCGGTTGCCCGACGATGCGGTGGCCGAGTGGGGCATACGGGTGGTTCCGCTACACGTCCTCGTTGGCGGTGACGATCTGCGCGACGGTGTCGACGAAGTGCCGGCTGATCTGTATCAGCGCCACGTCACCACCGCCGGTGCCAGTCCGACCGAGTTGGCTGCGATGTACCGGGCTGCGTTATCGGATAGTGGCGGTGACGGCGTGGTTGCCGTCCACATCTCCACGGAACTGTCGAGCACAATCGGAGCTGCCGAGCACGCCGCACGTGAGTTCGACGGCGCGGTGCGGGTGGTCGATTCCAAATCGGCGGGCATGGGTACCGGCTTCGTCGCGCTGGCCGCCGCACGCGCCGCGCGACACGGCGATGACCTCAATGCTGTGGCCGCCCAGGCCGAATCGACGGTGCCGAAGGTGCACGCCTTCCTCGTGGTTCAGCGGCTGGAGAACCTCCGCCGCAGTGGCCGGATCAGTGCGACGGCGTTTCGGTTGGGAACCGCTCTGGCACTCAAGCCACTATTGCGGATCGATAGCGGCAAACTCGTTCTGGCCCAACGGATTCGGACCACCTCGAAGGCCATTGTCGCGATGGTCGAACAGGTCCTGGAGGTGGTGGGGGAGCGCCGCGCCGCGCTGGCCGTGCACCACGTGGACAATCCCGCCGCCGCAGCCGAGGTGGCCGCGACACTGGCCGGCGCGCTGCCCGGCTGCGGTCCGGCGATCGTCACCGACCTCGGTCCGGTGCTCGGGGTGCATCTCGGCCCGGGTGCGGTCGGGGTGGTCCTGGCGCTGGCATCGGACTGATGCCCGCTACCGGCGGGCGGCGGCCGCTACCCGGGTGCGCCGGGCCCGCGACAACAGGTCGGCACTGAACACCGCCAACGCCACCCATATCAACGCGAAACCACCCCAGCGGGCCGGCGGCATGAGTTCGTGGCCCACCGCCACGCCCCAGATCATCTGCAGCGACGGGGTCATGTACTGCAGCAATCCGAGGGTCACCAGCGGTAGTCGCTGGGCCGCGGCCGCGAAGCACAGCAGCGGTAGCGCCGTCACCGGCCCGCACAGGATCATCAGCGCCGCGTGCCCGGCGCCGTTGTTGGCGAACTGGGCATCCCCGCGCAGGGTCAGCACCATGATGAAGCCGATCGCGAACGGTGCGGCGATGGCGGCTTCCAGTCCGACACTGACTCTCGGATCGACCGGCACCACCTTCTTGACGGCGCCGTAAAGCCCGAAGGAGATCGCAAGAACAAGAGCGATCGCCGGGATGCGGCCTGTCGTGACGGTCAGTATCGCGACGCCCGCGGCGGCGATGAGCACCGCGGCCAATTGAGCCCGGTGCAGTCGCTCGCCGAAGAACACCACCCCGATCAGAACAGTCACAAGCGGGTTGATGAAGTAGCCGAGTGCGGCGTCGACGACGTGGCCGTTGCTGACGGCCCAGACGTAGACAAGCCAGTTCACACAAATGAGCACTGAGGCGGCCGCCAACAGCAACCAGGTGCGGCGGGTGAGCGACCGCAGATCGGACAGCTTGCGCATCACTACCAGCACGACTGCCATCAGCAGCAGGGTCCACACGATGCGATGCGCCAGCACCTCGACCGCGCCGGCCGGCTTCAGTAATGGGAAGTACGCGGGATACAACCCCCAGGCACCGTAGGCGCCGAGGCCATACAGCAGGCCGGTGGTTCGCCCGCCGGGCTCGCGCTGTTCGGTCACGCGGTTCAGTCAATCAGGCGGCGGCAAGGGCTCAGCAGCAGCGCGCCCCCGGATCGGCTTCGGCCCGCAGGTGCCGGTTCCGCCAATATTCCGCCTCGGTCAACACCGGCTGGTCCGGATGCGTCCGGCGGTGGTGCGCGAGGTAGCGCTGGTAGTGGTTGTCGCCCATCATTGAGCTGACGTACCAACGGATCTGACGGCCGAGTCGGGCAGCGCGCTCCATTGCCTTTGCACCTCCTTCTCGACCGGCGTGGCGATTAGCTGGGAGGGACCGAAAATCCGGGATGGCACCGGCGGTTCCACGGCCAGCGGCCGCCCGCGCCCTTGCATCGAGCGGATGGTCATGACGATGGCCGATGCGACAACGATCAACACCACCGTGGCGAAGAGGATCGACAGCGTGCCCTGGATGAACGTGTTGCGGATGACATCGTTGAGCTGGTCGGGGTTCTTCGCCGCACCCAGTGACGTCTTGCCGGCGTCCCGCGCATCGCGGTACTGAAAGTGCTGGGTCCAATAGCCCAGTTTGGGATTGCCGGAGAAGATCTTCTGCCACGACGCGGTCAGGGTGACAGTTAGATCCCACAGCAGCGGAATGCCTGGAATCCAGGCCCATTTCAGCAGTCCCATCTTGATCACCACCACGGTCACCACGGTCAGGGCGATTGCGGCGAGCAACTGGTTGGCGATGCCGAACAGCGGGAAGAGAGTGTTGATGCCGCCCAGTGGGTCGGTGACGCCCATCAGCAGGATGGAGCCCCAGGCCGCGACGACGATGATGCTGCACACCCACGCACCGACCTTCCAACTGGGATCGTGCAGACGGCGCAGCGGCCCGCCGAGGTTGCTCAGCCCGTCCGACAGCATGAACCGGGCCACCCGGGTGCCTGCGTCGATGGTGGTGAGGATGAACAGCGCCTCGAACATGATCGCGAAGTGGTACCAGAACGCCTTCAGGCCGCTGCCGCCGAAAACCGACAGCACCTGGGCCATACCGAAGGCCAGCGTGGGGGCACCGCCGGTACGCGACACGATCGACTGTTCACCGACACTCGCGGCGGCATCGGTGATCTCCGCGGGAGTGATCGGCGGTCCGGACAGGCCTAGCTTGTTGACGTAGGCCGCTGCGGTCTCCGCGGTGCCCCCGGTGGCCGCGGCGGGGGCGTTCATCACAAAGTACAAGTGCTGGTTCAGGATTGACGCGGTGATCAGCGCCATGATCGCCACGAAAGATTCCGTCATCATTCCGCCGTAGCCGATCAGCCGCATCTGGCTTTCCTTCTCCAGCAGCTTCGGCGTGGTGCCCGAGGCGATCAGCGAGTGGAAGCCCGACAGCGCGCCGCAGGCGATGGTGATGAACAGGAATGGGAACAGCGAGCCCGCGAACACCGGACCGGCACCGGATTTGGCGAACTGGGAGATCGCCGGGGCATCCATGACCGGGCGGGCCAGCAGTATCCCGACGGCCAGCAGTGCGATGGTGCCGACCTTCATGAACGTCGACAGGTAGTCGCGCGGGGCCAGCAGCAGCCACACCGGCAGCACAGACGCCGCTAGGCCGTAGATGATCAGGCACCACGACAGGGTGACCTTGGACAGCGTGAACCACTCTGTGCCCCAGTCGGTCTGGGCGATCCAGCCGCCTGCCACCACGGCCAGCAATAGCAGCACCACCCCGATCAGCGATACCTCCGAAACTCGGCCCGGCCGCAGGTAGCGCAGGTACACGCCCATGAAGAGGGCGATCGGGATCGTCATCGCGATGGAGAACACGCCCCAGGGACTCTCGGCGAGCGCGTTGACCACCACCAGGCCCAGCACCGCCAGCAGGATGACCATGATCACCAGCACCCCGACGATCGCCGCGGTTCCGCCCACCGTGCCGAGTTCGTCGCGCGCCATCTGACCCAGCGAGCGCCCCCGCCGGCGGGTTGAAATCGCGAGCACCAGATAGTCCTGCACACAACCGGCCAGCACCGCGCCGAGGATGATCCAGATGGTGCCGGGCAGGTAGCCCATCTGGGTGGCCAGCACGGGGCCCACCAATGGTCCGGCCCCGGCGATCGCAGCGAAGTGGTGGCCGAACAGCACCCGCCGGTCGGTGGGCATGTAGTCGGTGGCGTTCTCGTAGATCTCCGCGGGTGTCGCGTGGTCATCGCGCGGACGCACGATCTTCATCTCGATCAGCCGCGCATAGAAGCGGAACCCGATGACGTAGGTGCAGATCGCCGCAACCACGAACCACACCGCGTTGACGGTCTCGCCGCGCAGGAACGCGATGACGGCCCACGCCAGCGCTCCGAGCACAGCGACAGCGCCGAAGACAAGCTTGTGCCGGGTGGTTATCGGTGAGCGGTCGATGATCGCGACCGGCGGCAGATTCCTATCGGTGCGGACGAAGGTGACGTCGCCGCGAGTCTCCTCGATGAAGTCCGGTGGTGCGGCGGGCGGCGATCCCACGGTTGTCTCCTCTGCTGGGCTCGGCGGTGATCATTCGACGGGGTTGCTTATCGCGTCTTCCGGCGGCACGATCAGCCGGCCGCGAATCGTCCGGTGACCGGCGGCAGGTCCTTCAGTGTCACGATGCCCGGCTTGGCGGCTACCACGGCGGGCACCGCGTTGGTCACCGGTAGTGCGGTGTAGATCATGCCGAGGCCCATGAAGCCGTCTTCGGTCCAGTCTCTCGGCGGAAGGCAATGCAGCACGGTGCGCATGTTCGGCACCCCGAACACCTGAATGACGTGACCGTGCTCCAGGGGCTTCGGCGGCACCACATGGTTGCCCATGATCCAGTTGAATCCGACGCTGACGACGTTACGGTCGCCCACCCAGCCGCGGTGGTAGCCCATCACGCCGGCCACGGTGCCCTCGGGGATCGTCATGAACCCCAGATCGGTGTCGCCGGTGGCCGCGGTGAATGTCACATCGAAGGACATCCGGTCGAGTTCGGCGCCGATCGCATCGGCCATCATCGCCGCCGACTCGGCGAAGACAGCGCTCTCTTCAGCGACGCTCTCGGCGAGACCCGGGGTTTCGGGATCGCAGGAGAACCCCATGGCGGTCTGGGTGCCGGCTGACTCGTAGGTCGAGCAGTCCACGGATTCGGTGATGCGGATCTCGTCGACCCGCTCGCAGGACCCGGAGAGCACCATCGCGACCATATTGGTCATACCGGGGTGCGCTCCATTGCCGAAGATAGTGGAATGGCCTCGCGCACACGCGGTTCGGATTCGCATCAGGTCGTCCGTGCTCTGCTTGCCGCCGGTGATCCAGGCGGCCGACGTGCACACGTTGACACCCGATTCCAGCAGCCGTTCGAGTTCGTCGATACTGGGCCACAGCGGGTTGTAGCAGCACGCGTCGGGCTCGGTCGCCAGTAGCGCGTCGATGTCGTTGGTCGCCGTGACCCCGGTCGGCTTTCCCGGTCCCAGCGGCCAGCCGGCCAACTCGGCGGCGTCCATCCCGACCTTGTCGGCACCATGCGCGTACACACCCACCAGTTCCATATCGGAGCGGCCGATGATCGCGTGCAGCGATCGGCGCCCGATATTGCCGGTGGTCCACTGGATCACCCGAAGCGGCCGGTCCGTCGTTGCGGTCATATGCGTTCTCCTGTGTCGGTTCGGTCGTGTGCAGTATGGACACGCGCGGGGTGCACAGTCCGGGATTCGTCCACAGCTGGGCGACGGTACGGTCCCGGCCGACGGTCCCGCGTCGGTTCCCGACTCTACGGTCGCCGCATGCGCACTGAGCAGCCACTGGCCATCCTGCACCGGCGCCTCGGAGCCCGGCCCGAGGCGGTCGCCCTCCGTGGCCCAGACGGCGACGGCCCAGACGGTGATGGCCCAGACGATGACGAGAGCGGCGACGGCAGTGCTGACGAACTCGGAGTGCCGGTCCCGAGTTGGGTTCCCGACGGTCGGTCACCGCGAGGGCAGGCCTGGCTCTCGGCGATCCGGGCCGACCCCGGCCGCTCCGGCGGTATCGCACTGGGCGTCATCGGCGCGCTGGCAGTGCTGATCACCGTGTTCACCCTGGTTCGCGATCGCCCGGCGCCGGTGGCCTCAGCCAAGCTGCCCCCGGTGGAGATGGTGTCCACCGCCGCCCCGGGAGTTCCCCCGAGCGTCCCCGCGGGGCCGGGCTCGCCGACCACGGCGCAGCCGGGTCCGTCGGTGGTGGTCAGCGTCGTCGGGTTGGTGCAGCAGCCGGGTCTGGTGACACTTGCTCCCGGCGCACGCATCGCGGACGCGGTGTCGGCGGCGGGTGGTCCACTCAACGGGGCCGATACCGTCGGCCTCAACCTGGCCCGCCACGTCGCCGATGGTGAGCAGATCGTCGTCGGTATCGCCACCCCGGCCGGCCGCCCGGCGGCGCTGGGCAGTTCGGTCAGATCCGGGTCTCCGGAAACCGGTCCGGCAGCCGCCAGCACCACACCTGCCGGTCCGGTCGATCTCAATACCGCCACCGTCGAGCAGTTGGACACCCTGCCCGGGGTCGGGCCGGTGACCGCCGCGGCGATCGTCGCCTGGCGCCAGGCCAACGGCAAGTTCACCGCCATCGACCAACTCGGCGAGGTCGACGGCATCGGCCCGGCCCGGCTGGAGAAGCTGCGGCCGCTGGTGCGGATCTGACCGGGCAGATCCCGCAGACGGCCACCCGGCTGGATGTCCGCCTGGTGCCTGCCGCGCTGACTGCCTGGTCGGTCACCGCAGCCGGAATCTGCTGGAGTATCGGCCCGGTGATCGCGGTGATCTGCG
>JBAXIR010000023.1:0-23897 GCA_037138275.1 Mycobacteriaceae bacterium
TCGGCCCGTTGACGAGCAGCGCAACAGGCCTCGCTGCGAAGGATTCACTCACGTCGGGATGCACCGATTAATCCTAGGATCCGGTCGGCGCTCAAGGCGTCAGACCCCAACGACCTCGACCAGATGCTCGAGGCCCCGGAAGTCCTCGGTGTTGCGGGTGTAGAGCGGGAGTCCGGCCGCCATCGCGGTGGCGGCGATCAACAGGTCCACTGCCCGCGGGCCGCGGGCCTTGCGGCCGGTTGCCGCGACCGCGGCATAGATGTGAACGTAGGCGCGTGCGGCAGCGGAGTCGAAAGACAGCGGGTGAAACGTGGCCTCGGCCCGCTGCAGACGGTCCTGGCGTCTGGCCCGTTCCGCGCTGTCGCCAGCTGCGGGGGGGCCGGCGGCCAACTCGGCCATGGTCAGTGCGCTGACGGCCAATTCGTCGGGGAGACAGTCTGGATCGAGCTGATCGAGGTCGATGACGACTGAGGTGTCGATGAGCCCTCGGGGGTCGCGGCGAGGCTCAGCCACGGGGGGTCAGGTCTTGGGTGGCGACGGCGTCCAAGTCGGCGCGGAGGCGGTCGAGATCGACCCGGGGTGCGCCCCGGAAAGCCGCCACCGCTGCCGCCGCGCCGACGAACCGATCGCGTCGAAGGGGGGAAAGCTCCCCGACGGGAACCCCGTTGCGGGTCACGACGAAGGAGTGGCCGCGGTCTAGCTGGCGCATGATCTCCCCGCTGTTGTTGCGCAGCTCGCGTTGGGTGATCTCGGTAGCCACAGCCCGATCGTAGCACGCCGTGCTACGATCGGGCTGCGAGCGCCCTATTCACTCACGGAATCACGGCCAGCGCGGGGCGCGCCGCCCGCGCCGCCCGCGCCGCCCGCGCCGGCGCGAGTGTGTCGGCACGCCGTGATCGGCTCAAGCGTCAGGGGCTTGCCCGGTCCAACTCCCGCAGCGCCGGAACCCACGGGCAGGCCAGGGCGATCGCCAGAACCGGTAGCGCCAGCGCCAGGAACGCAGTCTTGAGCCCGAAGGCGTCTACGAGTGGGCCCGCGATCATGAATCCGACCGGTCCGGCGGCGTACGCCATCGACGTCATCACCCCCACCACCCGGCCGCGCATCTGCTCGGGTGTTCGGGTCTGCATCACCGAGTTGTAGATCGGGCCGATCGGCCCGTACACCAGGCCCACGATCGCCGAGAGCACCAGGATCACCGGCAGCGGCGGCAGGAAGGCGATCACCGTCGCTGCGGCCCCGAAGGTGGCGACTGCGGTCAGCACGGTGGTGCGCTTGCTGGCGATGCGCGACAGCACCGTCCAACTGAGTGCGCCCACCAGTCCGCCGATCGACAGCGCCATCAACACCCAGCCCAGATGGGCGGGTTCGTTTCGATCGCTGAAGTACTTGGGAAACAACACACTTTCCATCGGCAGGTACAACCCGGTGACGGCCAACTCAAGTAGACCGAGTGTCCGCAACACCCGGTTATGCCAGACGAAGCGCAGGCCCTCGAGCACGCCGGAGACCACGCCGTCGGGTCGCTCGTCGGGTTCGGGCCGATCAGCGCCCGGCAGACGCAGCACCGCCATTGCCAGGATCGAGAGCCCGAACGCCGCGGCGGTGACCCACATGGTGTTGACGCCACCGAGAGTGGCGATGAGCAGACCGCCGATACCCGGACCGGTGATGTAGGCCAGATTGAAGGATGCCTCGTAGACGCTGTTGGTGTGATCCAGTGTCCAGTTCGCCCGACGCGCCGCCTCGGGCAACATCGACAACCGCGCCGTCATGCCCGCCGGATCGAAGAAGGCGCCCAGGGCCGCCAGTCCGGCCAGAGCCGCGGTGCTCAAGACCCCCACGCCCAGGGTGAGCGCCAACACCGGGATCGCCGCGACCGACACCGCAGACATCGCGTCGGCGAGCATGGCGATTCGTCGGCGCCCCAGGAAATCGACCGCCGCGCCGGCGATCACGGTGGCGAACAACAGTGGCAGCGTGCCCGCCCCGGCAACGATGGATGCCTCGGTGGCGCTGCCGGTGCGTTGCAATACCAGCCAGGGGAATGCGACCAGTGAGATGCCGTTGCCCGCCGCGGCCAGGAACGCCGAGAACAGGATCAGCAGCACCGGCCACCTCGACGTCCTCACTTCCAGCAGCATAGATTCGCGCCGTGCAGTTCCCTCACCCGCGCACCGGCGCGCGCTTCGACTCGCCGGTGCCGCCCGGGTCTGGCTGGCCCGGCGATCCGGCGACGTCGAGTACTCCCCGCGCCCGCGACGCCGGGCAGGTGGCGGCACTGGCCGGCGCCGTTGCCGACCTTGCCGACCTCGACGCTGACGTCAGTGTCTGCCGCGCCTGTCCGCGACTGGTCGACTGGCGCGAAGACGTCGCGATGGCCAAGCGCAAAGCCTTCGCCGAACAGCCGTACTGGGGCCGGCCGGCGCCGGGTTGGGGCGCGGTACGGCCGCGGATTCTGGTGCTCGGGTTGGCTCCGGCGGCCCACGGTGCCAATCGCACCGGCCGAGTCTTCACCGGCGACCGCTCCGGTGACCAGTTGTTCGCCGCATTGCACCGCATCGGTCTGGTGAACTCGTCGATCAGTATCGATGCGGCAGACGGATTGCAGGCCAACGGAATTCGGGTAGCGGCAGCGGTGCGCTGCGCACCACCGGGCAATGCACCGACACCGGCCGAGCGGTCGACGTGCCAGCCGTGGCTGGACGCCGAGTGGCGGTTGATCTCACCGCATGTGCGGGTGGTCATCGCGCTGGGTGGATTTGCCTGGCAGGCCGCGTTGCGTCTGGTGGGTGAAAAGCTCACGCCCAAGCCGAAATTCGGCCACGGTGCAGTAGCGGAATTCCCGTCCGGCCTGGCGCTGCTCGGTTGCTATCACCCCAGTCAGCAGAACATGTTCACCGGACGCCTCACGCCGGCGATGCTCGACGCGGTCTTCGCCCAGGCTGCCCGCCGGGCCGGCCTCAGGGCGTCAGCCGGATGATCGGGATCGGCCGGTCGGTCCTGGCCTGGTAGCCGTCGTAGCGGTTGGCGTTGTTGGCGTTGACAATTCGCCACAGCCGCGCGTAGTCCGGGTCTTGCGCCCCGATCTCGGCCGCGGTCGCCGCGAATCGTCGTGGGCCGACGTTGATCTCGACTCTGGGCCCGGCCCGCAGATTGTGCAACCAACCCGGGGAGCGCCGGTCGCCACCGTTGGAGGCCACCACCAGGTAGCTGTCACCGTCGCGGGCGTAGGACAGCGAATTCGTGCGCTGCAGGCCGGTCTTCGCGCCGACGGTGTGCAGCAGCAGACTGTTGGGGGCGCCCGGGATCCGGTGTCCGATCCGGCCCCCGCTGCGTTGGTAGAGCGTGTCGTGTGCCTGCGCGAAGAGTCGCAGCGCCTGATCGCCCAGTGACGATTTGCCCTGCGCGCTCACGGCAGCCGTTCCAGGGCCTCGCGCAGGATCCGGCCGGTGGTGTCCCGGTCCGGATCGCGGCGCAGCAGCATGCCCTTGGCGAAGGACATCTTGTCGCCGTCGCGGCGCGGGATCACGTGCAGGTGGATGTGGAACACCGACTGCATCGCCGACTTACCGTCGTTGATGGCCACGTTGTTGCCGGTCGCGGCCAGGCCGGAGGCGCGGGTGGCCCGGGCGATGCGTTGCCCGAGTGCCATCATGGCGGCCAGGGTTGCGGCCGGGGTGTCGGTGAGGTCGACGCTGTGGGACTTCGGGATCACCAGGGTGTGGCCGCGGGTGAACGGCCGGATATCGAGGATGCCGAGGAAACCGTCGTCCTCGTGAACCCGGATCGCCGGGGCGCGCCCGGCGACGATCTCACAGAACACACATGCCATGGCGTCAGGATCCGATCGAGTCTGCGATGCGATCGATGGCCGGCCGCACCAGCAGGGTGTAGGTGTCGGCGATCGCCTTCTCCCGGTGCTCGGCCTGTGCCTGCTGCCGTTCGGGGTCCGCGGCCAAGGCCATGAACGCGCGTTTGCTCGGGAATTGGTTGAACCGCACCTGATGCCATACTCGGCCGTCGCCGACGATGGTGCCCTCGACGGCGAACCACCCGGCCACCCGAACGCCCTGGCGGCCGGCGATCTGTGCGATCGCCGTTGCGTAGGCCTCCATCTCGTCCGGAATCGCCTGTGCCGCATCGGGTTCGGTGAAGCTCAGCACATGCACCACGGTGATCGGGCCGTCCTGCGCGGTGGGAGGATGCGGCACGTCGGCCCAGTCGACGACGGCGCCGGCTGGCGCTACCGGGTAGGGCAGAGGCCGGCAGCCCATCACGATCGTCTCCGCCATGCCGGCATCCTTGTGCTGGTGGGCCGCCACAAAATCCGGCCGCGACTGCATATCGATGAACGATTGCCGGGTGGGGTATTTGACCACTGCGACCCGATCCCAGACCGGTGTCGCACCGAGTAGCTGCTCGTCGACATCGCCGAAGAAGACCGGCTCGGCTCCGATGTCACCGAGGATCTGAACGGGTGAATAGAGGTCGTCGGCCGCTTGGCCGCTGATCGTCGACTCGCGGCCGTCGGCGTAATCGGCGATATCGCGGTACTTCATCAGATTGACCATCCAGACCGGCCCGTCATCGCCGGGGGCCGTGGTTGCCAGCCGCATCGCGTAGTCGGGATCGATGGTGCCGTAGCGGGGGTTGACCGAATCGCTCACCGGGTGACGGTACAACGGGCCGCCGTGGTGCGTCATCGGCGCGGTCGGGCCGGGGCACCGCTACGCTTCGTTCAGTGGACGTCACCGAAATCGCCTTCGCCGGCGCCGCCGAACAGGCCCGCATGCTCGCGGATGGAACCATCACCGCCCCCGCACTGCTTGAGCTGTACCTCGATCGCATCACCAGGCTGGACCGGGAGGTGCGGTCCTATCGGGTGGTGATGGCCGACAGCGCCCGTCGCGAGGCGGCAGCGGCCCAGGAGCAACTCGATGCCGGCGAGCGACTGCCGATGCTCGGAGTTCCGATCGCGATCAAGGATGACGTCGACGTCGCCGGGGAGTTCACCACCTACGGCAGCAGCGCCTACGACCTGCCCGCCACCGCCGACGCCGAGGTGGTGCGGCGGCTGCGAGAAGCCGGTGCGGTCATCCTGGGCAAGACCTCGGTGCCGGAGATGATGTTGTGGCCGTTCACCGAAACGGTGTCCTACGGTGCCACACACAATCCGTGGGATCTTGCCTACACGCCCGGCGGCAGCAGCGGCGGCAGCGGCGCGGCGGTGGCTGCCGGTCTGGCGCCGATCGCGTTGGGTTCCGACGGTGCGGGGTCGATTCGCATCCCGGCCGGTTGGTGCGGCCTGTTCGGCCTCAAGCCGCAACGCGACCGGGTGCCGATCGCGCCGCACGACGACGCCTGGTGCGGCCTGAGCGTCAACGGCCCCCTGACTCGTACGGTGGCCGATGCCGCACTGTTCCTGGACGTGACCCACACCGGTAAGGCTCCCCGCGGGGGGTTCGTCAAAGCGGCGGCACGCAAGCCTGGCCGGTTGCGAATTGCGTTGAGCGCCAAGCTGCCCCCGACCATGGTGGGCCGGGTCGGGGGGGCGCAACAGAAAGCCCTCGACGGGGTCGAGAAACTTCTTCGCGACCTCGGCCACGAGGTGTTCTGGCGCGATCCGGACTATCCGGCCTGGGCGCTGTACGGCCATGTGCTGCCTCGGATGTGGCGCGGGGTCTACGAGGACGTGCAGAAGTTGCCGTACCCGGAACGGCTGGAACCCCGGACCCGGGCGGTCGCGCGCCTGGGCGGATTGATCTCGGACAGCCAACTCGAGAAGGTGCGTGCCGCCGAGCCGGCGCTGGCGGCGCGGGTCCAGTCGATCTTCGACGATATCGACGTCGTGATCACTCCGGGTGCGGCGACCGGGCCTTCGCGGATCGGGCGTTACCAGCACCGGGGCGGGGTCACCACCCTGGCGATGGTGGCCTCCCGGGTGCCGTTCAATGCGATCTTCAACGCCACCGGTCAGCCGGCGGCCGCGGTGCCGTGGGCACTGGACGACAACAGCCTGCCGATGTCGGTGCAACTCGTCGGGCGTCCTTCGGAGGAGGCGACGCTGCTGTCGCTCAGTACCCAGATCGAGGCGGCGCGGCCCTGGGCTGACCGGCGACCACCGGTGTCATGACCGGCGCCGTTGATCTGGAATCCTCCGGTCTGCTCGACGGCCTGGTCGGCGAGGACCGCAGTGAGCGCGCCGAGTTGATCCGGTGGTTGCTCGATCAGGGCATCACCGTTGAGGAGATCCGGCATTCGTTCGCGCCGATGCTGCTTGCCGCGCGGCGTGTGCTCGGCGACGACGGCACGTATCTGTCGGCGCGGCAGATCAGCGAGCAGGTAGGGATCGACGTCGACGAATTGAATCGCTTCCAGCGCGCCAGTGGACAACCCCAGATTGATGATCCCGATGCGCCCGTGTTCATGCGGTCCGATGGCGACACCGCGCTTCACATCAAACGATTCCTCGACCTCGGCATCGACCCGGACCAATTGTTAACCATCGTCCGGGTGCTGGCCGAGGGCCTGTCGCGAGCCGCTGAGGTGATGCGCGCCGCCGCGTTGGGTCCCGTCTTTCACCCGGGCGTCACCGAACTCGAGATTGCTAAGGGCACAAGGGATCTGGTGAGTGCAGCGGCGCCGATGCTGGGACCGATGATCCAGGACATGCTGCTGCTGCAGTTGCGTCATGAGGTGGAGACCGGCGCAGTCAATGCCAGCGAGCGCAGGGCGGGGGCACCACTGCCGGGTGCGCGCGAGGTGGCATGCGCGTTCGCCGACCTCGTCGGATTCACCCGCCTCGGTGAGGAGCTTCCACCGGAGGGCGTTGAGCAATTAGCCAACCGGCTGGCCGATCTCGCCCGTCAGGTGTTGGTGGCCCCGGTGCGCCTGATCAAGACCATCGGCGACGCGGTGATGCTCATCTCGCCCGACACCGGCGCGCTACTGGACGTCATCCTCGCTCTCGTCGACGCCGCCGAGGCCGACGAACTGCTGCCGCAATTGCGGGTGGGAGTGGCGTACGGATCGGCGGTGAGCCGGGCCGGCGACTGGTTCGGCAGCCCGGTCAACCTGGCCAGCCGGGTCACCTCGGTCGCGCGCCCGGGGGCAGTGCTGGTGGCAGAGTCCGCCCGCGAGCAGATCGGTGACGATGATCGGTTCGCTTGGTCCTACGCCGGTGGCCGACGGCTGCGTGGCATCCGGGACGGCGTGGATCTGTACCGGGTCCGCCCCGCAGATGTACCCCGCGACTGACCCGGAGACTGACCCGGAGCGGACCTGAGCCCGGGTGCGGTCAGCGCTTGCGCAGGAGCGCTCGGCCACCGATGAACGCGACCCCGGCCAGCGATAGGAGAGCCCAACCTGGGCCGACCAGCCACCACACCAATCCCGCCCCGATCAGGGCCGGTGACACCGCGGCCAACGCCATGGCCGGATGCTGCCGGACCACGTCGCGGGCCGCACGAGCACGCTGGGGATCTATTTCTTTTCCTGGCATGCGGCCATTATGCGTCGTCGCGGGTTGCGGCGCGGAAAGTCAGAGGTCTCGGCCGGTGAAAGCTCAGCCGCTCGGTTTTAGGGCTGCGGCCTAAGGCTGCAGGGACAGGTAGTACAGGCCGTCGTCGCCCTGGGTGCAGGTGTAGGTGCTGTAACCCTCGTTGCCCGCGCCCACTGCACCGTCAGCCTGGCAGGCCGCCATCGTCGCGTAGTTGCCTTCGACATCGTCAGCGTTGGCTACAGCCGGGGCCAACACGGCAAACGCGCCCATCGCGAGCGCTGCGATCAACATGGTCCTCATCTGGTGTCACCCTTTCGATTCACCGCCGTCAGGCGGATCAGTAGCGGCCCGTGTTGGTACGGGCGGGACTGAAGTGTAGAAAGTCAAGTAGGCGTGCCGCTGGGTTTTGAAGAAATTCTTAGCCGGCGGCCCTCGGCGCCGGGTCCGGTGCTGCTACGACTGCGTCATCCGCCAGTAGGCCCCGCGTCGTTCCAGCAGTTCCACGTGACCTCCCTGCTCGACGATTCGGCCGCCGTCGATAACCACGATCAGGTCCGCGTCGCGGATCGTTGACAGCCGGTGGGCGATGATGAAGCACGTTCGATGCCTGCGTAATTCCGTCATCGCCTGTTGAATCTGCAATTCAGTGCGGCTGTCCACGGAACTGGTCGCCTCGTCGAGGATCAATAGTTGTGGTTGGGCCACGAATGCCCGGGCAATGCTGATCAACTGTTTCTCGCCGGCGCTGAGGTTTCCGCCGTCATCGCTGATCCTGGTTTGATACCCGTGCGGAAGCGACCGGATGAAACTGTCCGCGTAAGCCGACCGTGCCGCTTCGACGATTTCATCCTCGGTCGCCCCGGGTCGACCGTAGGCGATATTCTCGGCGATCGTTCCGCCGAACAGCCAGGTGTCCTGCAGAACCATGCCGATCCGGGATCGTAGCGACGACCTGCTCACCTCGCGGATGTCGACGCCGTCGAGCAGAATCCGTCCGGAGTCCACGTCGTAGAAGCGCATCAGCAGATTCACCAGCGTCGTCTTACCCGCGCCCGTCGGGCCGACGATCGCCACCGTCGATCCTGGCTCGGCGGCCAGCGTCAGGTCCTCGATCACCGCCGCTTCGGGGGCATAGCCGAATGAGACGTTCTGAAATACGACCTGACCGCGACCGCGGGGGACTTCGGTTGACGCTGAGTCGGATTCCTCCGGCTCGTCGAGAAAGTCGAACACCCGCTCGGCGCTGGCCACCCCGGACTGCAATGTGTTGTACATACCGGCGACCTGGGTCAGCGGTTGGTTGAACTGGCGGACGTACTGGATGAATGCCTGGACGCTGCCGAGGGTGATCTGCCCACTCGCCACCTGAAAGCCGCCGATCACCGCGACCGCCACATAACTGAGGTTGCCGACGAACATCGTCGCCGGTGATACCAGTCCGGAGAAGAACTGCGCGCCGAAACTCGCGGTGTAGACCTCGGCGTTGAGTTCACCGAATCGGTCCTGGGCCGACGCCCGGTGGCCGAACGTACGAACCACGGTGAAACCGCTGTAGGTCTCCTCGATGTGGGCGTTGAGGCGGCCGGTATTGGCCCACTGCGCGACGAACAATTTCTGCGACCGCCGTGCGATGGCCCGGGTCACCCACAGCGACAGCGGAACCGTGCACACCGTAATCAGAGCCAACAATGGTGAAATGGTCAGCATCATGATCGACACGGCGATCACCGTGAGGACCGCCGTGAACAGTTGGCTGATGGTGATCGACACCGAGGCCTGAATGTTGTCGACGTCATTGGTCACCCGGCTCAGGAGTTCGCCGCGCTGCCGTGAGTCGAAATAGGACAGTGGCAGCCGGTGGACTTTGCGTTCCACTTCGGAGCGCAGCTCGGTGATCGTCCGCGCAACGATCACGTTGAGCAGCCTGGCCTGCGACCAGATGAGCAGTGCGGCAACGAGATACATCGCCAAGGCCAGCAGCAGAGTTCGCCCGACGGCGTCGAAGTCGACACCGCGGCCCGGGGTCACGTTCATCCCGCTCAACAGGTCGGCAAAAGTGTTGTCCCCGCGAGCTTGTGCCGCAGCGATCGCCTGCTCCCTGGTGATCCCCGATGGCAGCGTGCGTCCGATGACTCCGTTGAATAACAGATCGGTGGCGTGGCCCAGGACCCGTGGGCCGATCGCCGACAGCACAATACTGCCGATGGACAGCGCTAGCACTGCGGCGATGGCTGTGCGTTGCGGACTCAGTCGCCGGAACAGTCGCCGGGCCGAACCGGTGAAGTCCCGCGATCGCGCCGCGGCGGGGTCGGCCATCATCGCCTGCACGGCGCCGCGCATCGGCGGGGCGGTCATGGCCGGCCTCCCACTCCGGTGCCCATGGACTGCGAGTCGGCGAATTCGGCGTACGCCGCGCAGCGATCCAGCAACTCGTCGTGCCGGCCCACGCCCACCACGCGGCCGGCGTCGAGGACGATGATCTGATCGGCGGCCATCACCGTCGAGATCCTCTGTGCCACAACGATGACCGTTGAACCCGCGGACGACTCGAGCAGTGCTGCGCGCACCCGGGCATCGGTCTCGGTGTCCAGTGCGGAGAGGGCGTCGTCGAACAGATAGATCGCCGGTGTGCGGATCACCGCTCGGGCGATCGCCAACCGTTGGCGTTGGCCGCCGGAGAAGTTGATACCGGCCTGTGCCACCCGTGTACCCAGCCCGTCGGGGGTCGCGGCGATGAAGTCGTCGGCCGCGGCCACCCGAAGTGCGGCCCACATTTCGTCCTCGGTCGCATCGGCCTTGCCGTAGCGCAGGTTGTCCGCCACGGTTCCCGAGAAGAGGTATCCGCGTTGCGGCACCAGGCCGACTGACGCCCACAGGTATTCGGTGTCGTAGTCCCGCACGTCGACATCGTCGACGTGGATCGACCCGGTAGTCACGTCATACAGCCGACAGATCAGCGACACCAGTGTTGACTTGCCTGAACCGGTGCCGCCGACAATGGCCGTCGTCGTACCAGGGGAGGCGGTGAACGAA
Organism: Mycobacteriaceae bacterium; assembly: GCA_037138275.1. GTDB lineage: Bacteria > Actinomycetota > Actinomycetes > Mycobacteriales > Mycobacteriaceae > Mycobacterium. The sequence goes on from JBAXIR010000023.1 coordinate 10,538, forward strand.
ACCCCCTCCAGGACAGGGCGTTCCGCTCCCGGATAGCTGAAGCTGACATCGTCGAGCGCGACGGCACCGCGGATGCCATCGGAGGGCCGCAGCGGAGATGACGGGTTGGTGATTGCCGTTCGGGTGTCCAGCACCTCGGTGATCCGTTCGGCGCAGACCGATGCCCGCGGCAGGATCACCAGGATCAGGGTGGCCATCAGTACGGCCATCAGGATCTGCATGAAATAGGACAGAAAAGCGATCAGCGAACCCACCTGCATCGCACCGGCGTCGATGCGCAGGCCACCGAACCAGATCAGCGCGACGCTGGAAATGTTGATGGTCAGTGTCGTCACCGGAAGCATCAGCGCCTGCCAGCGCCCGGCCGCCAGGGCGGCATCGGAGACGGCGTGGTTGGCCGCGGCGAACCGCTGTTGTTCGAAGGGTTCGCGAGCGAAGGCCCGGACCACCCTGATGCCGGAGAGTTGTTCGCGCAGCACCCGGTTGATGGTGTCGATGCGTTGCTGCATGCTGCGGAAAATGGGCAGCATCCGCGACACGATCAGGTAGTTGGCCACCGCCAGTACGGGCACGCTGACCACCAGCAGCCAGGACAGCCCGGCGTCCTGGTGGATCGCCATGATGATGCCTCCGACGCACATGATCGGGGCGGTCACCAGGACGGTGGCGGTCATCTGCACCAGGACTTGAATCTGCTGGACGTCGTTGGTGGTGCGGGTCAACAGCGACGGCGCACCGAATCGGGCGGTCTCACTGTCGGAGAACGTGGTGATGTGGCCGAACATCGCCGCGCGGACGTCGCGGCCTAATCCCATCCCGGTGCGCGATCCGAAGTACACCGCGCCGATCGCACACCCGCCCTGCAGGGCGGTGACCGCCAGCATCACCAGGCCAAGCCGGCCGATCAGCCCGGTATCGCCCTTGGCGACGCCGTCATCGATGATCGCCGCGTTCACCGTCGGCAGATACAGCGAAGCCAGGGTGCTGACGGTCTGCAGCACCATGACCGCGGCGACCAGCCGCCGGTACGGCCGGACATACCGCCGCACCAGTGCCAGGAGCATGTCGTTACTGTCCCATACCGACCCGGGCGCAAAGACCGCAGTTCAGCCGGTATGTCGGAGGTTCTTTCCGACGCTGCCGCTACAGTGCATGCTGTGAGAATCAGCAGGCGCCTATGACGTCGGCGCGCAGACTCGCGGCCCTCGCCGTGACCGTGGCGGCGGTGGTTCCCGTGCTCGGTGCATGCTCAAGCCCGAACGCCGACCAGGCGCAGTCGACGCAGGAGCAACCGGACTCGCCCGGGCCCGGCAAAGACGGAAAGCACGGACCGATGTTCGGTGAGTGCGGTGACGTCAGTGACCAGACGATGGCCGAGCAGACCGGGGTGACCGGTCTGGTGAAGACCGCGGTCAACTCGGTCGGCTGCCAATGGCTGGCCGGTGGTGGCATTGTCGGACCGCACTTCTCCTTCACCTGGTATCGCGGCAGCCCGATCGGCCGCGAGCGCAAGACCGAGGAACTCTCCCGCACCAGCGTCGAGGACATCTCTATCGAAGGCCATGACGGCTGGGTGGCGGTGGGTACCGATCCGATGCTGGGCGACAATCTGTGCGAGATCGCGATCGGATTCAACGACGACTTCATCGAGTGGTCGGTCAGCTTCGCCGAGAAGCCGTTCCCGCCGGCCTGCGATGTGGCCAAAGAACTGACCCGCCAGTCGATTGTGAGTGCGAAATGAGTCGGCCGATGCAGCGTCCACGCCGACGCGCTATCGAGGGTGCACTGGCCGCACTGACCGTTCTAGCCGTACTCACCGGGTGCGCGCAGACCGTCGGCGGCACCGCGCTGAAAACGGGCGCCGGTCCCATCCAGCGCAACGACAAGTCCGCCAAGGAGTACCCGAACCTGCTCAAGGAGTGCGACGTCCTGACCGCCGATGTGCTGGCTAAGACAGTTGGCGCAGATCCTCTCGACATCCAGAGCACCTTCGTCGGCGCGGTTTGCCGATGGCAGGCGCTCAACCCCGCCGGTCTGATCGACATCACCCGGCTGTGGTACGAGCAGGGCAGCCTGGACAACGAGCGCAAGGTCGCCGAATACCTGAAGTATCAGGTGGAGAGCCGCGCGATCGCCGGTGTCGCTTCCATCGTCATGCGCACCAACGATCCCAACGGAGGCTGCGGGGTGGCCAGCGACGCCGCCGGCGTGGTCGGGTGGTGGATCAACCCGCAGGCACCCGGTATCGACGCATGCGGTCAGGCCATCAAACTGATGGAACTGACGCTGGCGACCAACTCCTGACCGGCCACGCCTGACCGGTCACCAACTCCTGACGGTTACTCAGCGCGGCACATGGAATGACGCCAACTCGGCGCCGTCGAGTTCCAATGCCGACCAGCCGCCCGGCACCCGCAGCACCGCGATGCCCGATGTCGGGAACTTCATCTCGATTCGCCCGACCGCGTCTGCGTTACTCGCCGGGCGCGCGGCCAGTCCGAGGGCTGCCTGGCTCACCGTGGGTTCATGGCCGACGACCAGCAGGGTGGCGACGTCGTCATCGACCCGGTTGATCTGATCGAGCATCGCCCCGACGGTGGCGTCATAGAGCTGGTGCAGGTAACTCACCGGAGCGGCGATACCGGTTCGGTCCAGGGTCTGCCGGGTGCGCACCGCGGTCGAGCACAGCACCGCGTCGATCGCCGGCAGTGTCGAGCGCAGCCACTCGCCGGCCAGGGCGGCCTCCCGGATTCCGCGCGCGGCCAGCGGCCGGTCGTGGTCGGCCACGCCGGCCGGGTAGTCGGACTTTGCATGCCGCATCAGCACCAGGGTTCTCATTCGTCCCAGGTTAGGGCACACGCCGGGCGAGGCTCCCGGAGTTGTCTGACCCCGGTCATACACTCGCGCCAGGGTTGCAGCATCAGGGGAGAAAGGGGTGGGGGAATGCGCTTTATTCACACGGCCGACTGGCAACTCGGGATGACCCGGCACTTCCTGGACGACGACGCCCAACCGCGGTATTCGGCTGCCCGGCGTGATGCGGTCGCGGGACTCGGCGCGCTCGCGCAACGGACCGGCGCGGAGTTCGTCGTGGTGGCCGGCGATGTGTTCGACGCCAATCAGTTGGCGCCGAAGGTGATCAGCCAGTCGCTTGCAGCCATGGGTCGCATCGAGGTTCCGGTGTACCTGTTGCCCGGCAACCACGATCCGCTTGATGCCTCGTCGGTATACACCAGCAAGCAGTTCCGCACAGAGTGCCCGGACAACGTGGTGGTACTCGACCGCGCAGGTGTAGTCGGCGTGCGCCCAGGCCTGGAGATCGTGGCGGCCCCGTGGCGCTCGAAGCGGCCCACCACCGACTTGGCCGCCGAGGTGCTGGCTGACCTTCCCGCCGACGGCACGGCGCGGATTCTGCTGGCGCACGGCGCCGTCGACGTCCTCGATCCGGACCGCAACAACGTCGCTGCGATCCGGATGGCCGCGGTGACTGCGGCCCTCGAATGCTCGGCTGTGCACTATGTGGCACTGGGCGACAGGCACTCCCGCACCGAGGTTGGTGGTAGCGGTCGCGTCTGGTACTCCGGCTCGCCGGAGGTCACCAACTATGACCACCGCGAACTCGATTCCGGTCATGTACTGCTGATCGATATGGATCTTGATGACCCCGCGCATCCGGTCACCGTGGAACCCCACACCGTCGGCACGTGGCGCTTCCTCACCATCGCCGCAGATCTGAACAACGGCGGCGATATCGCCGCGCTCGACGCCAGACTCGAGGCACTGCCCGGCAAGGACCGCACCGTGGTGCAGTTGGCGCTCAAGGGCACGGTCACTGTCACCGAGCAGGCTGAGCTGGAACTCTGCATCGAGAAGTACTCGCGGCTCTTCGCCGGCTTGGATAACTGGGAGCGCCACACCGAGTTGGCAGTCATGCCCGCCGACGAGGAGTTCGACAATCTCGGCATCGGCGGATTCGCCGCCGACGCTGTCGCCGAACTGGTCGAGACCGCTCGTTCGGAGGGGTCTGACGCACCGACCGCGCGCGGAGCGTTGGCACTGCTGCTGCGGCTGTGGAAGGGCGTCGAGTGATCCTGCACCGGCTGCGGTTGAAAAACTTCCGCGGTATCGCCGACCGCGAGATCAACTTTCCCGACCGTGGGGTTGTGGTGGTGTGCGGACCCAACGAGATCGGCAAGTCGTCGATGCTCGAGGCGCTCGGCCTGCTGCTCGAGCAGAAGGATAGCTCGGCCAAGCAGACGGTCGTGGCGGTCAAGCCCGTCCATGGTGACGTCGGTACCGAGGTGAGCGCCGACATCAGCACCGGTCCCTACCGGTTCGTCTACCGCAAGCGTTTCCACAAAAAGCGCCTCACTGAACTCAGCATCACCGCGCCCAGCCATGAGCAGCTCACCGGTGACGAGGCGCACAATCGGGTCCGCGCCATCATTGACGAGACTGTCGACACTGCGCTGTGGGACGCCCAACGGGTACTGCAATCAGACTCCACCAACGCGGTCGATCTGTCGGGCTGCACAGCGTTGACAAACGCACTCGACGCTGCGGCCGGCGAGGCCACGACCGCGTCGGGCGCCGAAACCTTGCTGATCGACCGCATCGATGCCGAATTCGCACGCTACTTCACCGCCGCAACCGCAAAACCCACAAAGGAATACAAGGACGCCATCGCCCGGCTCAAAGCCGCCGCAGAGACGGCGAAAAGCTGTCGAGACGCCATCGCCGACATCGAGGAACGGGTAAACCGTCAGGAACGGCTGTGCGCGACCCGCGCTGAATTAGCCGACGCCCTCGCCCCAGCCGCAGCCCGGCGGGCAACAGCTGAACAGGCGCAGGTCGCACTGGGCGTACTCGCCGAAAAACTGGAGAAAGCGCGACCGATTGCGGCCGCCGCTATCGCCACCGCGACCGCCTCGGCAGCGGCGCAACAGCAGCGCTTGATGCAGATTGCCGACGTTGCGACGCGCACAACCGCCCTGTCCGACGCGCACGAGAAGCTGACCGCAGCTGAAAAAGAGGAGGCGGCCGCGCGTGAGCACGTCGGTACGGTCGCCGCGCAGTCGGCTTCTGTTACGGCCGCGCGCCAGGCGGCGCAGCTGCGTGTCGACGCCGCTGTGGCTGCTCAGAAGTCCTGCGCCGCAAGGCTGGAGGGCCGTCGGTTCACCGATCAGCTGGCCCAGATCGAGCGCATCCACGCCGAGCGCGCGCAGGTCACCGAGCAGCTTGCGGCCATCAGCTTGACCGCGGAACTGTTCGGCGAGATCGACGACAGTGCAGATTTAGTGGAACTCCTCGAGGCGCAACTGCGCGCCGACGCCGGTGCCGTCGAGTTCACCGCACCGACCGACTTGGCGGTCGTAGCCGGCGGCGAGCCGGTGACGCTGGCTGCAGGGCGACCCTGGACGCCCACGCCGTCGGCGCCGCTCACGGTCGAGGTTCCCGGCGTCATCACGGTGCGCATCGACCCCGGTGCCGGGGTTGCCGACATGCGGACCCGGCTCGATGTCGCGCAGCGCCGCCTTGCCGACGCGTTAAGCCTCGGCGAGGTATCCGACGTGGCGTCCGCGCGTGCCCTGGACAGCCGCCGGCGTGAACTCACCGCCACCGGCAACACGCTGACCGCCACCCGGGATGCGCTCTGCGTGGGCGTCGACATCGATGCGCTGCGCGTACGGGTGGCCGAGTTCCGTGCGGGTGACCCCGAACCCGAGACCGATCCCACAGCGGCTGCGGCGCAGGCCGAAGCGGAACTGAGGGTGGCCGGCGCGGCGCTCGAGGCCGCCGTGACCGCCGCCGAAGCCCAGGCCGCGGCGGCAGACGCGGCCGCGGAGGTGCTGAAGTCGAAGGCCGACGCCGCCAATATTCTGCGGGAGCGGGCGAAGGCCGCCGAGTCTGAGTTGGCGGATGCGCGTGGTCGACTCGCCCAGTCGCAGGCCGTCGGCTCCGATGAGCAGGTCGCCTCTGTGGCCGCCGCCGATGCCGCGGCGCGGGACACTGCCGGCGAACAGCTGGCCGCGTTGACGGCGGAGTATCAAGCCGGCAACCCCGACGACGTAGCCGCCGAACTGGCTGCTGCAATCCGGGCGGAGAGGGATATCGCCGGCGAACTCGCCGCCGCCGACAAGGAGATCGACGCGCTGACCGCGCAGTGGGAGATCATTGGGGCGGAGGGCCGCCAGGGCCAGCTGGATGACGCCGAGGCCGCGCTGCGGCGTATCGGTGCCGAGCATGACGCTGTCCGCGATCGCGCCGAGGCCGCCAAATTCTTGCGGACGACCATGATCAAGCACCGCGAGAACATCCAACAGCGCTACGTGGAACCGTTTCGGACCGAACTGGAACGGCTGGGGCGCATCGTGTTTCAGAACGAGTCCGTCAAACTGGACATCAACCCCGACCTGTCCATCGAGTCGCGCACACTCGACGGGCGCACCGTGCCCTACGGCTCGCTGTCCACCGGCACCAGGGAACAACTGGCCATCATGGTGCGACTGACCGGTGCCGCGATGGTGGCGGACGCGGACACCGTCCCCGTGGTTATCGACGACGCACTCGGATTTGCCGACCCGGAGCGGCTGATCAGCATGGGCGAGGTATTCAACTCAGTCGGCGAGCGCGGTCAGGTGATCCTGCTGACCTGTCAGCCAGACCGCTACAGCGGTGTCCGAAACGCGACAGTCATCGAATTGCTGGCGTGAACTCGTTCCCGAGTTAGTCGGCTAGCGCCAGCACCTCGTCGAAGCCGGCGATCAGGCCGCCGCGGACGCCGGCCATGGATATAACGTTTCTGTTATGTTAGGCGGCATGGCTGCATACGGTGCTCAGTTGATCCGCGAGGCCCGGCAGCGTGCGGGCCTGACTCAAACCGAGCTGGCCAGCAGGGCTGGTCTGGCGCAGCCCGCTATCGCACGCTGGGAAGCGGGCCGCAGCGCGGTCAGTCTCGACGACGTCATCCGGATCGTTCGTTTGTGCGGATTGGATCTGGAGTTCCACATCGTCGAGCGCGATAGCAGCGACATGGCCCAGGCGGTCCGCCTGGTCACGCTGTCGGGCCAGCAGCGGCTGGATCGCCACGCCAAGGTGATCCGACAGCTTGGTGTGTTGCGCCGAGTGGGGCGGTCCTGACGTGGACCTTGATCTTGAGCGGCTGTTCGCGACCCTGTATCGCCACAGGGTGGTCTACGTACTGATCGGCGGGCTGGCCGCGGTGTTTCACGGGTCGCCTTTTCCCACGGAGGACGCTGACATCACCCCCGCTACCGACGGCGTCAATCTCACTCGGCTCGCGGCGGCGCTGTCTGAGCTCAACGCACGGATTCGGACCGAATCCGTGCCACCGGGCCTGCCGTTCGCGTGCGACGCTCAGGCATTGGCCGGCGCCCAGACATGGAACCTGGTGACCGACGCCGGCGATCTCGACATCGCCTTCCAGCCCTCCGGTACCCACGGCTACGCCGACTTACATCGGGGCGCCACCCGCACCGAGCTCTACGACAGCATCGTCGAGATCGCCTCCCTCGGCGATGTGATTCGCTCCAAACAGGCCGCCAACCGACCCAAGGATCAGCGGGTCCTACCCACGTTGCGCGAACTCCTGGCGAGGGGATGAACGAGCGCGGGACTGTCTTCCCTTGGCACAATCGGCAGATGACTCCGGCTGGTTCGATCGCCAACCGCCGCTACCGACAGCTGGCCGCACTACCGGGCGTCGCCTCGATCCGGCGGCCCGTGACGGCGGGCGCCGACGAGCGGTTCGACCTGCATTACGTACGCACCGGACCGGTGAGCCCGACGCCGTCGGTGATCATCCCCGGCGGCCCCGGCATGGCTTCCATCGGGCCCTATCAGGGCTTTCGGAGGCGAGCAGCCGAGAGGGGCCTCGATGTCATCATGGTTGAGCATCGAGGCGTCGGGATGTCACGGCGCGACGACTCCGGCGCCGACCTTCCGTCGGAGTCGTTGACCATCACTGCGGTCCTCGACGATATCGCCGCGGTGCTTGATGACACCGGTGTCGACACCGCCGTGGTCTACGGAGCCTCCTACGGAAGCTACCTGGCAGCCGGCATGGGGGTGCGGCACCGGGATCGGGTACACGCCATGGTGTTGGATTCCCCGCTGTTGAACCACAATGACTTTCAAGTCGTCCGGCATGCTTGCCGGGAACTGCTGTGGCATGACGACTCGGCACTGGCGGCCAAGGTTCGGGCGCTGACCGAGGCCGGCGCGTTCGGGCCCGCGGACCTGACCATCGCGGCGGGTATCTATGGCATCGGTGGCGCCGATCTGCTCGGGCGCCATCTCGATCTGCTCCTCGATGGGCGGCGCCTGCTGTGGTCGGCGATGCGGCTCGTCACCGTGAGCGTGGCACACCGGAAAGTGTTGTTCCACAACGAATCCGACCTCGTCGCACCGATCGGATTTCGCGAACTGAACTTCGCCGGAATCCCGGACGGACTGCCGCTGGACACCACACTCACCTGGCGTGGGGTGCCTGCGGCCGCCATCGGGTTTGAGGCAGAGCCCTTCGACCTCGTCGCAGAGATGCCCGGGTTCGGGTGGCCCACGGTGATGGTGTCCGGCGGGCGCGACCTTGTCACGCCGACGACCGTGGCGCTGCGGATCGCTGAACTGGTGCCGGCGTCGACAATGGTGTCGTTGCCGACTGCCGCACACAGCATCCTGGACTCCCAGGATGAGGCCGCGCTGCGGATCCTCGCAGCTGTGGCGGGCGGTCGAGCGGAATCGCTGCCGGCGCAGGCGGATGCTCTCGATCGACTGCCGGCGGGCGCGTCGATTAGGTTGGCCAGGTCGGCATTGGCTGCAGCGGCCCGGCTGGCGGCCGCGCTACCGCGGTTCGGCGTAACGCGCGCTATTTCATGAAACCGATTGTGCTGTAATCCAAGTCGCCCACGCCGGATGGGCCGAAGTTGGCCAGCTTGCTCAGCACCGCCACATTGCCCGGCGACTGGTAGAGCGCAAGACTGAAGACCTCTTCCCAGAGCATCGTGTCCACATCGTTGGCCAGAGCGCGGGCCTTCGCCGGGTCCAGCTCGTCGAGCACCTCCTCGACCTTGGCGTCGATCGCCGGTGAGGAAATCTTGCCGAAGTTGCTCTCCGCGTCGGTGGTGAAAATCTGATTCAAACAGCACAGTGCGAATGCGTCACCCACCCAGGAGAACTGGGTGATATCGAAGTCGCCGACGTTGACGTAGTTGGTGAAGAACCCGTCGGCGGACTTGACATCCAGTTCCAACTTCACCCCGATCTGGGCGAGGTTGCTTTGCGCCACCTGCGCCACCTGCCGACCGGTCTGGGAGTCGTAGAGCACATCACGGATCACCAGTGTCTTACCGTCCTTCTCGCGGAACTGGCCGTTGAGCTTCCAGCCGAGGGCATCGAGTTCGGTTTTGGCCTTCTCCGGGTCGTAGGCGACGACGGCGCTGTTGTCCTGATAGCCCTCCTGGCCGGCGACGAAGACGTGGTTGCCCAGCGGTGTCGGGCTGTCCACCAGTCCACGCTGGGTCACGCTGACGATGGCCTGGCGGTCGATGCCTTTGGCGACTGCCTGCCGTAATGCCCTATCCGACAGGATCGCACCGGGCGCGCCGTTGAAGGTCATGTGATACCAGCTGGGGCCCGGGGCGCGCCGGATCGAGATCCCGTCGGTGCTGCGGGCGATCTGCAGCTCATCCAGTGACGAGATGCCGGTGGCGTCGATGGTCTTGTTCTGCAGCGCGGGGATCCGTGCGGCGTCATCGAGTGCCAAGAAGGTGAATGAGTCCAGTATCGGCGGGGTGCCCCACCATTTCGGGTTGCGGGTCAACGTGATTCGCTGTGCGGTGCGGTCGACATTCGACACCATGAACGGCCCCGCGGACGGTCCGGGCGCCTCAAGCTGTCCCTTGTTGAAGACGTCCGGGTTGGTGGTCATGCTCTTGGGCAGCAGCATGGTGTTACCGGCGAACATGCCGCGCCACTCCGGGTAATGCTGGGCGAAGGTCATCACGGCTTGCCGATCGTCGACGCCGCGGGTTACCGATGCCACCCGGTCGGAGCCGTTGGGCGAGGCGATCGCGAACGCCTTGTCCCTACCGCTGGTGGCGCTGATCTGGGCGGCGATGTCCTCCCAGGTGATCGGCGCGCCATCGGACCAGGTGGCCTTCGGATTGATGGTGTAGGTGACCACCTGCGGGTCGGTTGTGGTCAGCTCCACATTCGTGAAGTAGTCGTTGTTGACCTTCATCGACCCGTCGGGGGAGATGACGAACGCCCGCGGCATGGTGGGCCGCAGCACGCCGGCGGTGTCGGCCTCATTTCCGTCGAGGTTGAGGGTGTTGAAGTTCGACGGCATCGCGCCGATGGCCAATCTCAGATTCCCGCCCTGAGCCAGGGTGGTCGGGTCCTGCGGGTTGGTATCGCTGGCCGATCCGAGTTCGGCGTTACCGCCCGCCGACGGCGCGGACTGCTGGCCGGATGAGCAACCGGCCACCACCAGCGTCGCCGCCATTCCTACCGCGAGCAGACGCAAACTCGTCCTCGTGCGCCGTATTGAGTGCGATTGTGTGTCTGTTCGCATGTTCACGGCACTGATGCTAGCGGCGATTCGGATCCGGCTGGGGGATAGCGGCGAGTAATGCCCGGGTATACGGGTGGCGCGGATCGGCGAACACCTGCTCGGCCTCGCCGTACTCCACGATCTTGCCGTGCTGCATCACCGCCACCCGGTGGGCCAGGTGCTTGACCACCGACAGGTCGTGAGAGACGAACAGATAGGTCAGGTCGAATTCGCGCTGCAGGTCCAGCAGCAGGTTGATGATGCCGGCCTGAATGGAGACGTCCAGAGCCGACACCGGCTCGTCGAGTGCGAGGATCTTCGGCTGCAGCGCCAATGCCCGGGCGATACCGATCCGCTGTTTCTGGCCGCCGGAGAAATCGCCCGGGTACCGGCTGGCGTCGGCGCGGGAGAGCCCGACGATCTCCAGCAACTCGGCGACGCGGGCATCGGTGGAACCTTTGTCGAAACCGTTGGCGCCCAACGGCTCCGCGAGAATATCGGACACCGGCAGCCGGGGATCCAGGGCCGCCACCGGGTCCTGGAACACCACCTGCAGATCGCGGCGCAGTTCCCGGCGGCGCTGGGTGCTCAGCGTCGCGACATCGGTACCCAGCACCTCGATCGAGCCGGACTGCGGGGCGCGCAGTTCCAGGATCTCGTGCAGTGTGGTGGATTTTCCCGACCCGGACTCGCCGACGATGCCGAGCGTCTGTCCGCGCGGCACCTCGAAGTCGATACCGTCGACCGCGCGCACCTCGCCGATCCGGCGGCGAAACACCACACCCTTGGTCAGGGCAAAGGTTTTGGACAGATCCTTGACCCGCACCACGATCTCCGTTTCGGAGCGGTTGTCGGCGATCGGCGGTTGCGTGGTCACCCCGAAGATCTCCGCGGCGCTGCGCCCGACCACCCGGTCGGTGCGGATGCAGGCCGCCGCATGCCCCGGTGCGACGGGTCTCAGTTCTGGCTCAGTGGTGCGGCACTCGTCGACGGCCAACGGGCAGCGCGGCGCGAACGTGCACCCGGGCGGCAGTGTCACCAGCGACGGCGGCGCACCCGGGATCGGCACCAGCCGTTCGCCGCGGGCTGCGGCCAGCCGCGGCACCGAGCCCAGAAGTCCTGCGGTGTAGGGCATTCGGCGGTCTGCGTACAGGTCTGTCACCGATGCCGTCTCGACCGCTCGGCCGGCGTACATCACCAATGCCCGGTCAGCGAACTCGGCCACCACGCCCAGGTCGTGGGTGATGATCAGCACCCCGGCGCCGGTCACATCGCGGGCGGTTTTGAGTACCTCCAGGATCTGCGCCTGCACCGTGACGTCGAGGGCGGTGGTCGGCTCGTCGCAGATGATCAGGTCCGGGTCATTGGCGATCGCGATCGCGATCACCACCCGTTGCCGCTCACCGCCGGAGAGTTCGTGCGGAAAGGACCGCGCCCGCGTCTCGGCCGCGGTGATACCGACGAGGTCCATGAGTTCGACGGCCCGTCGCCGCGCGTCAGCCCTACCCACCTCGGCGTGATGCACCGTGATCGCTTCGGCGATTTGATCACCCACGGTGTACACCGGGGTCAGTGCAGACATCGGGTCCTGGAACACCGTGCCGATACGCGCCCCGCGGATCGTCGACATGTCCGCATCGGAGCTACCCAGTAATTCGTTGTCGCCCAATCGGACCGAGCCGGACACCTCGGCGTAGGGCGGCAGCAAGCCGATCACCGCCATCGCCGCCGCCGACTTGCCCGACCCGGACTCACCGACCATCGCCACCACCTCCCCGGGCGCGATGTGATAGCTCAGGCCCCGAACGGCATACAGGTCACCGCCATCGGTGGGAAACGTGACCGCGAGGTTGTCGACCTCGAGCAGGGGAGTGCTCACGTCGGCTTCCCCGCGCGGCGGTGCCGCAGATTGACCCTCGTGCGGCGTTGCCGCAGATTGCTGCTGCCCGGGTCGAAGGCATCACGCAGACCATCACCGGCGAGGTTGGCGGACATCAGGATTGTCACCAGCACTCCGGCGGGGAACAGGAACACCCACGGGAAGGTGGTCGCCGACTTGGTGGCGTCGGCGATCAGCGTGCCCAGCGACACATCCGGCGGCTGGACGCCGAATCCCAGGAAGCTCAAACCGGTTTCGGCCAGGATCGCGCCACCCACATTGAGCGCGGTGTCGATGATGAGGATCGAGGCCACGTTGGGCAGGATGTGGCGAGCGATGATCTGTCGGTTCGGTACGCCCATATACCGCGCGGCTTGGACGTATTCGCGTTCGCGGAGGCTCATCGTCAGGCCGCGCACCATGCGGGAGGAGATCATCCAACTGAATGCGGCCAGCAGGACGATCAGCAGAGCGACATTGGCCGAGCTCTTGGTCCGAGGCGAGACGATCGCGATGAGGATGAAGCTGGGCACCACCAGCAGCAGGTCCACGAACCACATCAGCGCGCGGTCACGCCAGCCGCCGAAGTAGCCGGCGATCGCCCCGACGGTCGCCGCGATCAGCGTCGAGATCACCGCCACACACAGACCGATCAGCATCGACTTCTGCATGCCCCGCAGGACCTGGGCCAGAACATCCTGGCCCAATGCGTTGGTGCCGAACCAGTGTGCCGGACTCGGTGGTGTCTGCAGCGCGTAGAAATCCAGATCGGTATAGGAATACGGCAGCAGTGGGGGTAACGCGTAGCACCCGATGAACAGCAGCACCAGCACCGCAGAAGCGATGACTGCCAACCGATTTCGCGCGAACCGTCGTGCCACCAGGGTGCGCCGGGAGACGAACTCCGC
>JBAXIR010000024.1:0-23398 GCA_037138275.1 Mycobacteriaceae bacterium
ATGAGGTCACCTCGCAGGGACCCGATCACGAACGGAAGTTCTCCGCCGAGGTCTACGTCGGCGGCCAGGTGTACGGCCGCGGCGTCGGGCAGTCGAAGAAGGTGGCCGAGACCTGTGCCGCAGCGCAGGCCTGGACCGCTCTGGATGCCGACTCTGTTGAGGTTGCCGAACCCCAGTCCGCACAACCGGATGCCTGAACTTCCCGAAGTCGAGGTCGTGCGGCGCGGACTGCAGGCGCATGTGGCGGGCCGGACCATCACCGCGGTGCAGGTGCGCCACCCGCGGGCCGTGCGCCGGCATGTCCCCGGCGCCGCCGACCTCACCGCGCGACTGGTGGGTGCGCGCATCACGGGAACGGACCGGCGCGGAAAATTCCTGTGGCTCACACTCGGTGCGGATGACGACAGTGCTGATCACGACAGTGCCGATCACACCGCCTTGGTGGTGCACCTGGGGATGAGCGGTCAGATGCTGCTCGGCCCACTCGAGCGCACTGAGCACCTGCGGATCGCGGTGGCACTCGATGACGGCACCGCGCTGAGCTTCGTCGACCAACGCACCTTCGGTGGTTGGCAACTGGCCGACCTGGTCACCGTCGACGGCAGCCGGGTGCCCGAACCGGTAGCGCATATCGCGCGCGATCCGCTGGACCCGGGTTTCGACCGCGACACCGCCGTAACCCTGTTGCGCCGCAAGCACTCTGAGATCAAACGCCAACTGCTCGACCAAACTGTGGTCTCGGGTATCGGCAATATCTACGCCGACGAGGCGCTATGGCGTGCGGAGGTGAACGGCGCCCGGATCGCCGAAAAACTGACGCGACGGCAGTTGGGGGGGTTGCTTGACTCGGCGGCCGAGGTGATGCGCGAAGCGCTCGGCCAGGGCGGCACCTCGTTCGACTCGCTGTACGTCAATGTCAATGGTCAGTCCGGCTACTTCGACCGTTCGCTGAACGTCTACGGCCGCGAGGGCCGAAACTGCCGTCGCTGCGGTGCGGTCATTCGGCGGGAGAAGTTCATGAACCGCTCGTCGTTTTATTGCCCGCGGTGTCAGCCGCGGCCGCGCACACGGTAGAACAATTCCATGACTGAGCTTTGGGTGGAACGCACGGGGATCCGCCGCTTCACCGGCCGCAGCAGCCGAGGTGCAGAGGTGCTGATCGGTTCCGACGGCGACGACGGCGTCTTCACCCCCGGTGAACTGTTGAAGATCGCCCTGGCCGGCTGCAGCGGACTGAGCAGCGACCAGCCGCTGCGTCGTCGCCTCGGGGACGACTATCGGGCGGTGATCCGGGTCTCCGGGCCTGCCGACCGCGATGAGGAGCGGTACCCGCGGCTGGCGGAAACACTGGAGATCGACCTGTCCGGGCTGACGCCCGAGGAGAAAGACCGGCTGCTGGTGGTGGTCAACCGCGCCATCGATGGGGTGTGCACGGTGGGCCGCACCCTGAAGGCGGGCGCGGAGATCTCCTTCGAGGTCGCCGACACCCGGCCATGACCGCCGTCGACCCCGATCCCGACCCCGTTCGTCTGACCGCCTGGGTGCACGGCCATGTCCAGGGTGTGGGCTTTCGCTGGTGGACCCGCTCACGGGCACTTGAGCTGGGCCTGACCGGGTATGCGAGCAATCAGCCCGACGGCCGGGTGCTGGTGGTCGCCCAGGGGCCACGGGCGGCCGCCGACAGACTTCTGGCGCTGTTGCGCGGGGGTGCAACGCCCGGATCCGTCGACGTCGTGGTCGCCGAGTTCGACGCACCGGGGACGCCGATGTCGGGCTTTCGCGAGCGCTGACCTCTTCGCCGGTAGGCTCGCACGTCGTGTACCTCAAGAGTCTGACGCTGAAGGGTTTCAAGTCCTTCGCATCACCAACGACTCTGCGTTTCGAACCCGGCATCACCTGCGTGGTGGGGCCCAACGGCTCCGGTAAATCCAACGTCGTCGACGCCCTGGCCTGGGTGATGGGCGAGCAGGGCGCCAAGACCCTGCGCGGCGGCAAGATGGAGGACGTCATCTTCGCCGGCACCTCCTCGCGGGCACCGCTGGGCCGCGCCGAGGTCACCCTGACCATCGATAACTCCGACGGCGTCCTGCCGATCGAGTACGCCGAGGTGTCGATCACCCGCCGGATGTTCCGCGACGGCGCCGGCGAGTACGAGATCAACGGCAACAGCTGCCGGCTGATGGACGTCCAGGAACTGCTCAGTGACTCCGGCATCGGCCGGGAGATGCACGTCATCGTCGGGCAGGGCCGGCTCGCGCAGATCCTCGAATCCCGCCCGGAGGACCGCCGCGCGTTCATCGAGGAAGCCGCCGGTGTGCTCAAGCACCGCAAGCGCAAGGAAAAGGCGGTCCGCAAGCTCGATGCCACCGCGGCCAACCTCGCCCGGCTCAGCGACCTGACCACAGAATTGCGCCGTCAACTCAAGCCGCTGGGCCGCCAGGCCGAGATGGCGCGGCGTGCGGCGACCATTCAGGCCGACCTGCGCGATGCCCGGCTGCGGTTGGCTGCCGATGATCTGGTGATCCGACGCGCGGAGTTCGCCGGCGCCGACGATATCGAGACGACGCTGCGCCGTGAGCATGATGAGGCTGCCGCGCGGCTGGCGCAGGCTTCCGAGCGACTCGCCGCCGACGAGGCCGCGGTGGCCTCGCTGTCGGCGCGCACCGACGCCGCGCAGCAGACCTGGTTCCGGCTCTCGGCGCTGGCCGAACGGGTCAGTGCCACGGTGCGCATCGCCAGCGAGCGGGAGCAGTATCTGGACGCCGAACCCGATGTCAGCACCGGCCCGGATCCGGACGCCCTCGATGACGAGGCCGACGGCGTGGCAGAGCAGGAGCGTCTGCTGCTCGCTGAACTCGGCGACGCCCGCGCCGCACTCGAGGCCGCCCGGGTCGAACTGACTGAGAAGGAGAGCGCGGCAACCGAGTCCGAACGCGCGCATCTGGCCGCTGTGCGGGCCGAGGCGGACCGTCGTGAAGGCCTGGCCCGGTTGGCCGGTCAGGTGGAGACCGGCCGGGCCCGGGTGGAGTCGATCGACGACGGTGTGGCACGGCTGACCGCGGGCATCGACGAAGCTGCCGCCCGCACCGAGTCGGCCCGGGCCGAGTTCGAGACCGTGCAGGGCCGGGTTGACGAACTCGACCAGGGCGAGGTGGGTCTGGATGAACACCACGATCGCACCGTCGCCTCGATGCGGGTCGCCGATGAGCGGGTGGCTGAACTGCAGGCCGCCGAACGTGCCGCCGAACGGCGGGTGGCCTCACTACAGGCCCGCATCGACGCCCTCGCGGTGGGCCTGGAGCGGCGCGACGGCGCGGCGTGGCTGGTGGAAAACCGCAGTGGCGCAGGGCTTTTCGGCACCGTTGCTAAACTGGTGAAAGTGCAGTCCGGTTATGAGACACCGCTGGCGGCGGTGCTCGGTTCCGCGGCCGACGCAGTGGCGGCCGATGATTTCGGCGCGGCCCGAGCAGCGGTGCGGGCGCTCAAGGAGGTTGACGGCGGCCGCGCGGCGATCGTGCTGGCCGACTGGCCGGTGCCCGCCCGCCAGGACAGTGGTGTGCTTCCCGAGGGTGCCCGGTGGGCCATCGATCTGATCGAGGCGCCGCCGCGACTGCAGGGTGCGATGGCGGCCATGCTGTCCGGAGTCGCCGTCGTCGACGATATCGGTGCCGCCCTGGATGTGGTCTCGGCTCGGCCGGGGCTGCGCGCGGTGACTCGCGACGGCGATCTGGTGGGTGCGGGCTGGGTGGATGGCGGTTCCGGCCGCAAGCCCAGCACGCTGGAGATCACCGGCGAAATCGACAAGGCCCGAAGCGAACTCGTCACCGCCGAGACTCAGGTGGGTGAGCTTGCCGCCGCACTGGCGGGTGCCCTCGCGGAGCAGGCGGACCGCCAGGACGCCGCCGAACAGGCACTCGCGGCGCTCAACGAATCCGATGCGGCGATCTCGGCGATCTACGAGCAACTCGGCCGGCTTGGCCAGGAGGTCCGCGCCGCCGAGGAGGAGTGGCGTCGGCTTCAATCCCAGCGCGATGAACTCGAATCCGGCCGGGTGCAGACCGTCGACGAGCTCACCGAACTTGAGTCACGGCTGCACGCCGCCCAGGAAAACCAGACCGTCGTTGAGACCTCGCCGGGCCAGCGCCGGGAGATGCAGACCGCCGCCGAGGAGGCGCGCGCTACTGAGATCGAGGCCCGCCTAACGGTACGTACCGCCGAGGAGCGCGCGAATGCCGTTCGGGGACGGGCGGATTCGCTGCGCCGCGCTGCGGCGGCCGAGCGTGATTCTCGTCTGCGTGCGAGCGCGGCTCGCGCGGCGCGTCAGCACGCGGCGGAGGTCGCCGCGGCAGTCGCCGAGACCGGCCGCCTGGTCGCTGGGCACCTCAGCAGTGTCGTTGCCGCGGCGTCGCGGGTGCGTGACCGGCTGGCCGCCGAGCGTCTGGACCGGTCGGGCGCGATGACCGCGGCCCGCACCGAGGTCGCCGACCTGAACTCCCGCATCAATGCGTTGACCGAATCCCTGCACCGCGATGAGGTTGCCAAGGCTCAGGCCGAACTCCGTATCGAACAACTCGAGCAGATGGTGCTCGAGCAGTTCGGTATGGCCGGTGATGATCTGATCGCTGAATACGGCCCGGAGGCATCGCTGCCGCCAACGGAATTGGAGATGGCCGAGTACGCCCAAGCCCGCGAGCGCGGCGAGACGGTGACGGCGCCGGTGCCGATGGAGTTCGACCGGCCGACCCAGGAGCGCCGCGCCAAACGGGCCGAGCGTGAACTCGCCGAACTCGGCCGGGTCAATCCGCTCGCACTGGAGGAGTTTGCCGCGCTCGAGGAGCGCTACAACTTCCTGTCCACCCAACTCGAGGACGTCAAGGCCGCCCGCAAGGACCTGCTCGACGTGATCGCCGAGGTCGATGACCGCATCCTGCAGGTGTTCACCGAGGCCTACGCCGACGTGGAGCGGGAGTTCTCCGCGGTATTCGCCACGCTGTTCCCCGGGGGTGAGGGACGGCTGCTGCTGACTGATCCCAGCGACATGCTGACCACCGGTGTGGAGGTTGAGGCGCGGCCGCCGGGCAAGAAGGTCAAACGGCTCTCGCTGCTCTCCGGTGGTGAGAAGGCGCTGACCGCGGTTGCCATGCTGGTCGCGATCTTCCGGGCGCGCCCGTCACCGTTCTATGTGATGGACGAGGTGGAGGCCGCCCTCGACGATGCCAACCTGCAACGGCTGATCGGGTTGTTTGAGCAGTTGCGCACCCAGTCCCAGCTGATTGTGATCACCCACCAGAAGGCGACCATGGAGGTCGCCGACGCGCTGTATGGCGTCTCGATGCAGGGCGATGGCATCACCGCGGTGATCTCGCAGCGGATGCGCGGGGAGAATCTCGTCGCCACCTAACCCCTGGTGAGTTCGCCACCGTTGGTGAGTTCGACACCGTTGCTGAGTTTGACCCCGCGCAGTCCGGTGAGATCCGAAACACCGCAGCCGTACACACACATCCGCAACTCCTCGATGAAACCACCCAACACATCCACGACGGCGGCGGCCGACTCGATCGCCGGCGCCAGCAGCGGACGGGCCAGTGCCACCACGTCGGCACCCATCGCCAGGGCCTTGGCCGCGTCCACCCCGGAGCGGATTCCACCGGAGGCCACCAGCGCCATCCCGGGCAGCGTGGCCCGCACCTCCTGCAGGGCCTGCGCGGTCGGCACGCCCCACTCGGCGATCCCCGGATACCGGACCTCGCCGTAGCGGACCACCTGTTCCACCCGCGCCCACGACGTGCCACCGGCGCCGGCCACGTCGACCGCCGCGATGGGCAGGCCACGCAGTCGGGCGGCGGCGGCCGCGCCGATCCCGTGACCGACCTCCTTGACCATCACCGGATAGTCCAGTTCTTCTGCCAGTCGACCGAGGGCCTCCAGCGAGCCACGGAAATCGGTATCGCCATTGGCCTGCATCGCCTCCTGCAGCGGATTGATATGCACCGCAACGGCATTCGCACCCACCCTGGCCAGTGCTGCGGAAAGCCGGGGGGCGAGTGCGTCGCAGACCTGGGCTAGGCCGATATTGCCGATCAGCAGGATGTCCGGCGCGAGGTCACGCACCTCGAAGCTGGCCGCCGCGGTGTTTCCGGCCGGATCGTCGTCGAGCATGATGCGCTGCGACCCCAGCATCATGCCCACGCCCAGTTTCTGGGCCGCGTCGGCCAGGTTGCGGTTGATGGTGCGTGCCAACTCGGCGCCGCCGGTCATCGCGCCGATCAACACCGGCGCCGCAAGCGGCGAGCCCAGAAAACGGGTGCTCAGTTCGACGGCGGCCAGGCTGGTCTGGGTCAGCGCGTCATAGGGCAGCCGGTAGCGCTCGAACCCGGTGGTGACGCCCTGATACTCGACCGGCCCGGTCAGGCAGGCGTCGATGTGGCGAAGCTTGCGGCCCGGCGTCGTCATCGGCGGCAGCCCGACGCCGGTTTGCCAGGACTGCGGCGGCCCGACGGTAAACCCTGAAACAATGGTCTCGTGTCCCAGGGTCTCTGGATCGCCATCGCGATCATCGCCGTCCTCGTCATCGCCGCACTGATCTTCGGATTGGTTCGGTATCGGAGCCGCCAGGTAAGCCTGCATCCCAGTACCGACACTGCCATCGAGGCTCCCACACCCGTCGACCGCTCCGGGGGCTACACCGCCTCCTCCGGCATATCCTTCACACAATCGTCAGGCCCTGCGACGGTTGATCGGCCCCGACCTGGCCCCGCCGTCGACCCGGGATTCGGTTCCGGCCTGCCCGGCGTCGGTGACGACGCAGCCATCCCGCGGGATTCGGTGAAGCGGCCGATCTCGAACGTCGGGCTGCCCGAAATGTCCCCGCCCGAAACTTCGAAGACCCCCCTGGTGGAGGAGGTCGAGGAGTACCTCGCCGAGACCGCTGCAACCCCGCCGGCACCCGAGCTTGACACCATCGCCCCGAGCGCCGGCCGCCTGGAGCGGCTGCGTGGCCGACTTGCCAAGTCGCAGAACGCATTCGGCCGCAGCATGCTCGGACTGCTCGGCGGCGGCGATCTGGACGAGGCCTCCTGGGAGGAGGTGGAGGACACCCTGCTGATCGCCGACCTCGGACCGGTCACCACGGCGTCGGTGATCGAACATCTGCGCGCCCAGATGGCCGCCAGTAGCGTGCGCAACGAGGCCGAAGCCCGCGCGGTACTCCGTGAGGTGCTCATCAGAGAACTCAACCCGGGCCTGGATCGCTCCATCAAAGCTCTGCCCCATGCCGAGAAGCCGTCGGTGCTGCTGGTGGTTGGGGTCAACGGCACCGGCAAGACCACTACGGTCGGCAAGTTGGCCCGGGTGCTGGTGGCCGACGGGCGCCGCGTGGTGCTCGGTGCCGCAGACACCTTCCGGGCGGCCGCCGCCGACCAGTTGCAGGCCTGGGCCGCCCGGGTGGGTGCGGAGGTGGTCCGCGGCGCCGAGGGCGCCGACCCCGCCTCGGTGGCCTTCGACGCCGTGGACAAGGGCATTGAGACCGGAGCCGACGTCGTCGTCATCGACACGGCGGGCCGACTGCACACCAAGACCGGTCTGATGGACGAACTCGGCAAGGTCAAACGAGTGGTGGAGAAACGCGCCGCCGTCGATGAGGTGCTGCTGGTTCTCGACGCCACCATCGGACAGAACGGTCTCACCCAGGCCCGGGTGTTCGCCGACGTCGTCGATATCACCGGGTTGGTGCTGACCAAGCTGGACGGAACTGCCAAGGGCGGCATCGTATTCCGCGTTCAACAGGAACTCGGTGTCGCGGTGAAGCTCGTCGGACTCGGTGAGGGCCCGGATGATCTGGCGCCCTTCGAGCCGGCCGCATTCGTGGACGCACTGCTGGGCTGACGCACACCTGGATCCTGCCGAGGCGAATCGCGCCATGTAACAACAGCGAAACGTAGTCCGGCCATCCGTTCACAGACACGAAACACCAGAGCGTCTTTCCGGAAACAACACCTGCGCAATCTTCTGTCTAAGTCGTCGGTGCACGGCCGCGACGTTAAGGAGGGAACTGCGAGTGGATCAATTCCCGGTATTGGGTGCGCCGGATAGCGGTGACACCGCCTGGATGCTGGCGAGTTCAGCACTGGTGTTGCTGATGACACCAGGGCTGGCTTTTTTCTACGGCGGCATGGTGCGCTCCAAGGGCGTGCTCAACATGATCATGATGAGCATCAGCGCCATGGGCGTCGTCACGGTGCTCTGGGTGCTGTACGGCTATTCGATGGCCTTCGGCAACGACGTCAACAATCTCTTCGGTGACCCGAGTCAGTATTTCGGGCTCAAGGGCCTGATCGGCGGCAATGCCGTCCTCGAGGTGGTCGCCGATCCCAGCGCGGGCATCGAAGCGGTTGAAGCCATCGGTATTCCATTGGCCGGAACGATTCCGCAGACGGTCTTCGTGGCGTTTCAGTTGATGTTCGCCATCATCACCGTGGCGCTGATCTCCGGTGCGGTGGCTGACCGCCTGAAGTTCGGCGGCTGGCTGGTGTTCGCGGGACTGTGGGCCACGTTCGTGTACTTCCCGGTGGCGCACTGGGTGTTCGCGTTCGACGGTGTCACCGCCGAGCACGGTGGCTGGATCGCCACCAAACTCAAGGCGATCGACTTCGCGGGCGGAACCGCGGTGCATATCAACGCCGGTATCGCCGGTCTGGTACTGGCCGTCATCCTCGGCAAGCGCGCGGGCTGGCCCGGAACTCCGATGCGGCCGCACAACCTGCCCTTCGTCATGCTCGGCGCGGGCCTGCTGTGGTTCGGCTGGTACGGGTTCAACGCGGGATCGGCGGTCTCCTCCGGGGGAATCGCCGGCACCACGTTCATCACCACCACCATCGCCACCGCCGCAGCCATGCTGTGCTGGCTGCTCACCGAGCGCATCCGGGACGGCCATGCCACCACCCTGGGTGCGGCCTCCGGTGTGGTGGCCGGACTGGTCGCCATCACCCCGTCGTGCTCCTCGGTTAATGTGATCGGTGCCCTGGTCATCGGGGCCACCGCCGGTGTGCTGTGCGCACTGGCGGTCGGGCTGAAGTTCAAGTTCGGCTTCGACGACTCGCTCGACGTCGTCGGCGTCCACCTGGTCGGCGGACTCGTCGGCACGTTGATGATCGGTCTGGTGGCCGCACCCGAGGCACCAGCGGCCGTTGCCGGCCTGTTCTACGGCGGCGGCACCGATCAGTTGTGGCGTCAGGCGGTGGGTGCCTTCGCGGTTCTGGGGTACTCGGCGGTTGTCACGGCTATCTTGGCCTTGCTCTTGAAATACACCATCGGACTGCGGCTTGACCGCGAGGCCGAGGCGGCCGGTATCGACGAAGCCGAACACGCGGAGACCGCGTACGACTTCGCGGCATCCGGAGGCGGCTCGGTTCTCACTCGTCACGGCGCGGAGGTATGAGGGATATGAAGCTGATCACTGCCATCATCAAGCCGTTCACACTGGAAGACGTCAAGACCGGTCTGGAGGAACTGGGCGTCCACGGAATGACGGTCAGCGAGGTCCAGGGCTACGGGCGCCAGAAGGGGCATACCGAGGTCTACCGCGGCGCGGAATACTCGGTCGACTTCGTCCCCAAGGTCCGAGTCGAGGTCGTCGTCGATGACGCCGCCGTCGACAGGGTGGTCGACGTGATCGTGGCCGCCGCCCGCACCGGCAAGATCGGTGACGGCAAAGTCTGGGTCAGCCCGGTGGAGACGATCGTCCGGGTTCGCACCGGCGAGCGGGGAACCGACGCTCTCTAGACGCCGCACCCGCAGGGGAGCGGTGCAGACAGCGGGGATACTGAGATGACAAAGCGGACAAACGATTCCGTCGCCGGCAGGTGGAAGCCGCCGGCGGCGGAATCGCTGCACCCCGCCACCGACCTGGCCGCAGCCAATCGGCAACTTCTCGACGGCGGACAGCGGCGCCTGGACGCCGCAGCGTTACGCGAGGCGCTGGTGGATCTGCACGAGTTATGGCTGAAAACCAAGGCGGGAGAAATCGGCATCACGGCCAGCAGTGGATTCGCCGTCGTCGCGACCGGCGGGCTGGGACGCCGTGAGCTGGCGCCGTACTCCGACCTCGATCTGATGCTGTTGCACGACAACATGCCCGACGATGTGGTGACTCAGGTCGCCGATCTGCTGTGGTATCCGTTGTGGGACGCTAACATTCGGCTTGACCACAGTGTGCGGACGGTATCTGAGGCGCTGCAGGTCGCGGGTTCGGAGATGTCGGCCGGTCTGGCGATGTTGGAGGCCCGACACATCGCCGGCGATGAGGAGTTGTCTTCGGCGCTGATCGGCGGCGCGCGGCGGCAGTGGCGCGCCGGCATCGCCTCGCGATTCGACGAACTCCTCGAACAGGCGAGTTCCCGATGGCAGCGCAGCGGTCAGATCGCTCACCGTGCCGAACCGGATCTGAAGTCCGGGATGGGCGGGCTGCGCGACGTCCAACTGCTTAATGCGCTTGCGATCGCGCAACTGGCTGACATGTACCCCAGCCTCGCTCCGGATTCCCCGGCCGGATCGTTGGCGTCGGCGCATCTGGCACTGATCAACGTGCGCACCGAATTGCACCGGGTATCCAAACGCGGCCGTGATCAATTGCTGGCCCAGTATGCCGACGAGACCGGTGCTGCCCTGGGCGTCGGTGACCGTTTCGACCTGGCCCGGGTTCTCTCCGACGCCGCCCGCACCGTCAGCTATTACGTCGATGCCGGCCTGCGCACGGCAGCGAACGCCCTTCCGCGGCGGGGCCTTTCGGTGCTGCGCCGGCCGGCCCGACGACCTTTGGACGAGGGTGTGGTCGAATTCGCCGGCGAGGTGATCCTGGCCCGCAACGCCAAACCGCAGCGCGACCCGGGACTGGCCCTGCGGGTTGCCGCAGCATCGGCGACAACCGGAATTCCGATCGCGGCGTCCACCCTGGGGCGACTCGCCGAAACCGCTCCGGAGTTGCGCGCACCCTGGCCGAGCGATGCGCTCGACGATCTGTTGGTGTTGCTGAGCGCCGGCCCTACGGCGGTGACCACGATCGAGGCGCTGGATCGGACGGGTCTGTGGGGCAGGATCTT
Source organism: Mycobacteriaceae bacterium (assembly GCA_037138275.1). GTDB lineage: Bacteria > Actinomycetota > Actinomycetes > Mycobacteriales > Mycobacteriaceae > Mycobacterium. Next base: position 11,097 of record JBAXIR010000024.1, read on the forward strand.
CCCGGAGTGGGGCGCTGTGCGGGACCTTCCGCCGCGTGATCCGATCCACATCTGGACCGTGGACCGTCACCTCGTCGAAACCGTATCGCGCGCAAGTTCATTCACGACCCGGGTATCCCGGCCCGATCTCTTGGTACTGGGTGCCCTGTTGCACGATATCGGGAAGGGGCGCGGGGGGGATCACAGCGTGATCGGCGCCGAACTGGCTGTCCGGGTGGGAAATCGGCTAGGACTGTGGCCTTCCGATGTCCGGCTGTTGGCGGGCATGGTTCGCCACCATCTGCTGCTGCCCTCGACGGCCACCCACCGGGACCTTGCGGACCCGGCGACGGCCGCCGGTGTCGTGGAGGCGCTCGAGGGCGATCCGGTGTTACTGGAACTTTTGGCCGCTCTGACCGAGGCCGACTCCCTGGCCACTGGGCCGGGGGTATGGAGTGATTGGAAAGCCACGCTGATCGGCGATCTGGTGCGCCGCTGCCGGGTGTTGTTGGCCGGTGATGAAGAGCCGCAGCCCGAACCCATTCCGGACGAGCACCTGTCGATCGCCCGCGATGGTGCGGTGCATGTCGAGATGGTGCCCGGGGAGTCCCCGCTGACCTATGCCGTCACCATGATCGCCCCGGATCGCCGTGGTCTGCTGTCCAAGGCGGCCGGGGTGCTGGCGTTGAACTCGCTGAGCGTCCATTCGGCGACGGTCAACAGTGCGGACGGATCGGCGATCAACACGTTCGTGGTGTCACCGCTTTTCGGCTCCCCGCCGGCAGCAGAGTTGGTGCGTCAGCAGTTCATCCTCGCCCTCGACGGGGAACTCGACGTCATCGGCTCGCTGCAGGAACGCGATCACGAAACCGCCCGGTACCCGAGCGGCCCCGCGGGTCCGCCCAATCCCGCTGTACCCGCGGCCGCCCCGGCACCGCCAAAGATCCTCTGGCACGACGGCGGCCAACCCGGCCGGCAATTGGTCGAGGTCCGCGCGTCGGACCGCACCGGACTGCTCGCGGTGCTCACCGGCGTCTTCGAACGTGCCGGAGTGGATATCGCCTGGGCGAAGATCACCACCCTCGGCTCCTCGGTGATCGATGTGTTCGCGATCTCGGCACCCGACTCGGCCACCGCCGCGGACGCTTTGGAGCACGATCTGTATGCCGCTCTTCCGGCCCCGCCGCCGGTGAAGCCCGCAGCCGACGTCGGCTAGCAATCGACCAAACGGTGAACGACCTTTGAATTCCAGGTAGTGCGTACTGAGTCGACGGAAGCGATGCCGCTCATCTGCGATTTCGTCTGAACGTTCAGTTGATGCGGGTGTAGTGTCCGGTTGTCGGTAGTAGTGCGACAAGAAGTGGAATTGAATGCCCTCAGAGACAAACGTTTTCGAGCGTGCCGGTGAGTGGCTTCGATGCGCCCTGCACACCCACTCGACGGTCAGTGACGGCGACCTTCCGCCCAAGGCGGTCGCACGCCAGTACGCGACCGCCGGATTCGACGTGCTCGCTCTGACCGACCACTGGCGTCTCGCCACCGTCGATGACGTGCCGGAGATCATGATGGTTCCGGCTGCTGAATTGACCGTCGACCTCGGCCCTGTCGGCTGGACTGCCGATCTGCTGGTCTACGGGATTCACGAGATCCCGGAGGATCCTGGCGGTGACCGTCGGAACTGGATGATCAACGTCGAAGAGCATTGGGAACAGCGGACATTCCCTTCCGTAGAGGCGGGTGCGCTGTGGGCCCACGAGCAGGGTGGTGTCGCCTATCTCGCGCACCCGTACTGGACTGGAGCAGGCTCCTACGCCTTCGATGATGCGCCGCACCTGGCCGGCGTCGAGATGTACAACGGCAGTAGCGAATGCGAAGGCGGACGAGGCGACTCGTCGTTGATGTGGGACGAAGGACTCCAACGCGGCCTGCGATTGCACGGTATTGCGACTGATGACTCACATATGCCGCTCTTTGATATCGGCCTGGCCTGGACGTGGGTCAAGGTTGCTGAACGTACGCCGAGTGCAGTGGTGGACGCCCTGCGGGTCGGCGATTCCTATGGTTCCACCGGACCGCGCATTCTGGAGGTACACACTGATGACAAGGGAATCGAAATCCAGTGCACGCCCGCGAGGGCAGTTCACGTGACCACCAGTCGGGAGAACGGCGCGAGTATCACCGCCGGGCGTGGCGGACGCCGCTGTGGACGGATCCTTGAGACTGATGGGTCGGGTCTGATCACCCGTGCCTTCGTCGAGGTTCCCGGCGACGTCGATTACCGCCGGGTGCGCGTCGTCGGCGCCGTCGGCGACCAGGCATGGACCAACGTTCTGTGAGCGCGGCCGGGGGACATATGGGGCGGCGGATTCTGGCGGTACTCGCCGTCCTGACCCTGCTGCTCGCCGGCTGCTCGAAAGGTGCCGGCGGCAGCGGCGGCGGTGGTGGTGGTGACACCGACAATGTGTTGACGGTCGGCACGACCTACTACATCTCGTCGCTGAATCCGTTTGTCGGCATCGAAACCCAGGACAGCACCGCGTATTCCATGCTCTATCCGCAGCTGCTGCAGTACGGACCCGGGCTGAAGCTGGAAGGCGACTGGGCCGAGAGCTGGGACGAGTCGCCAGACGGCCGGACCATCACCTTCAAGCTGCGTGACGGTCAGTGGTCGGACGGTACGCCCCTCACTGCCGAGGATGCGGTGTGGACCATCGAGACCATCCGCAAGCATGCCGAAGGCACCACGGCGTCCATGGCCAAGGTGCTGGCCGGGGTTGGTGCTGCCGAAGCGCCCGACCCGCGCACGCTGGTGATCCGCTATGACCAGCCGATGGGTCCGGCGCTGGCGAACCTGCAGCAGATGTACGTGCTGCCCAAACACGTCTGGGCATCGCATGACACCGGCGAAGACGGCTCCGGTCTGACCGACTTCAAACCCGAGCAACAATTACCGGTGGTCTCCGGTGGGCCGTTCACCATCACCAAGTACGAAGACAAGGGCACCACTGTCTTCACACCCAACCCGAAGTTCTACGGACCCAAGCCACACGCGTCAGCGGTTGCGCTGACCTATTACACGAACCCCACGGCCATGATCGCCGACCTCAAAGCCGGTCGACTCGGCTTCGTCGAAACCGTGCCCTTCAAGGACGCCGCCCAGCTGAAGTCGTTGCAGGGCGTCACCATCGACAGTCAGCCCGGCAACGAGGTCACCAACTTCGGGTTCAACTCCAGTGACGCCAAGAAGCAGAACCGGGAACTGCTTGACCCCAAGCTTCGTGAAGCATTCGAGTACGCACTGCCGCGAGAGCAGATCGTCAGCACAGTGTTTGGCGGAGAAGCCAAGCCCTGGGCCGACATTCTGTCGGGATGGTCCGGCGACTGGGTCAATCCGAAGGTGCAGCCGTTGCCCAACGATGTGGATAGGGCCAATCAGATATTGGACTCGCTGGGCTACCCTCGCGGCACCGACGGGGTACGGCAGGTCCCGGCCACCACCGGCGAGCGCGCTCAACCGGCGCACCCGATGCGCTACACGGTGATCGTGCCGAATGACACCGACTACGACGGTCACCTGCAGTTCACTCTGCTGCAGAGCGCGTTCGAGAAGGTCGGAGTCCAGTTGGTCGAGCAGGCTGGCGGTGACGGCACTCAGGCGTATGAGTTGATCACCGCTCCGGACGGCAAGTATGAGGATGCCGACATGTTCACCTGGTACTGGCACCCGTATCTCGATCCGGACTTCAACCTCGGCGTGGTCACGACCAGTGAGCTGAACAACAACAGCGACACCGGGTGGAGTAATCCGGCTTACGACGCACTGTATGAGAAGCAGCGCACCACCGTGGATGTTGCGGCCCGTCGGGATCTGGTCTGGCAGGCCCAGGCTGAGATCGCGAACGCACGGCCCTACATCCAGATCGTCGAGACCAACCTGGTGACTGCGAGCTCGACCGGCTGGACCGGTTTCGAGCCGACGCTGTTCACGCTGGGCAAGGCCTACTACACCAGTCCGAGGCGGGCTTGACTCCTGCGCTGAGCCGGATATGGTTCGCGGTCGTCACCGTGTTCGTTGCAGCGACGATAAATTTCTTCCTGTTCCGCGTGATGCCGGGCAACGCGGTGTCGGCCCTGCGGTGCCGGGCGTGTACTCCGCAGTTGCGGGAGGCCCTGCTCACTCGCTACGGGCTCGACGCGCCGCTGCCTGAACAGTTCGCCCGGTACCTCGGCCAATTGGCCCGTGGTGATCTGGGTATCAGCATCGCCAGCGGAAGGCCGGTGTGGCAGGAGATCACCGGGCCGCTGCTGAATACGCTGCCGATGCTGATCGCCGGCACCCTCATCGCCCTGGTGCTGGGAGTGATCAGCGGGGTGGTGTCATCGTGGCGGCGGGGGACTGCGCTGGACTCGACCACGCAGTGGACCAGCCTCGCTTTTTACGCGATGCCGACGCAATGGATCGGGCTGCTCGTGCTGTTTTACGTCGCCGCAGCCATCGGGTTGCCGGCAGCGGGCATTCAGAGCGCATCCCTGGGCGTGCTGGGCGAGCCGTCGCTGTGGGATCTCCTGGTGGACCGCACCGCGCATCTGATCCTGCCCGCACTCACCCTCGGTCTCGGCAGTTACGGTCAGTACGCCATCATCATGCGTTCGGCGATGCTGGATACCCTGGGCGAGGATTACATCCTTACTGCCCGGGCCAAAGGCCTACGTGATTGGGAAATCCTGCGGTACCACGCTTTCGGCAATGCATTGCTGCCCATGGTGACCATGGTGGCGTTGTCGGCGGGATCCATCGTCGCCGGGGCGATCGTGGTGGAGGACGTATTCAGTTACCCGGGAATCGGATTCGCCGCTGTTGACGCGATCGGCAAGCGCGACTACCCGGTGCTGCAGGGAATCTTCCTGCTACTCACGGTGGCGGTAGTGGTGGCGAATCTGATAGCCGATCTGGTCTATGTTCGCATCGATCCGAGGATTCGCAGTGGTCGCGTCGCCGTCGGGTGAGCGTGTGGTCAGCGTCCCCACGCGAAGGGGAACCGCGCTCCGTCTCATCACCGGGAACCGGCAAACCGTGCTGGGATTGTGCGCACTGGGAGTCTTCGCGTTGATCGCCCTGCTGGCGCCGGTGATCGCACCGACGCCGGTCAACACCGGGTTCTCCAACGGTTTCTCCGCGCCCACTGCTGCGCATCCACTGGGCTTGGACGGTGGTGGTTTCGACGTGCTGTCGCGTCTCGTGCACGGCGCACAGACATCGCTTCTGGTGGGAACGATTGCGGCACTGGTGGGTATGGTGATCGGTGGAACCATCGGCTTCGTCGCAGGGTATTTCGGCGGTCGCACCGACGGCGTGCTGATGAGGATCACGGACTATTTCCTGGTGATCCCAGACATTCCGCTGATGATCGTGGCCGCGGCGGTTTTCGGTCAGAGCCTGACCAACATCATGATCGTCATCGGCTTGGTCTACTGGGCTTCGACGGCGCGGCTGATCCGGGCACAGGTGATGTCGGTGCGGCAGCGCACGTTCGTGAAGCGGGTGGAAGCGATGGGAGCCTCCCCGCTCTTCGTTCTGACCCGCCATGTGGTGCCTCAGGTGACGCCACTGCTGGTCGCCAACACGGTGCTGATGGTGGCCAATGCGATCTTCGCCGAGACCTACATCAGCTTCCTGGGACTCGGGGATCCCTCGGTGATGTCCTGGGGGCGGATGATCCAGGATGCACTGGATCAGGGTGCGGTCGTGGCCGGAGCGTGGTGGGTGGTCTTGCCGCCAGGTCTTGCGGTCACCCTGGTGGTACTGGCCGCAACCATCGCCGGACAGGGAATGGAGGACACCCTCAACCCCCGGCTCAAGGTGGGGCATCTGGCGGTCCGACGTTTCCGGGTGCGTCCACTGCACGGCGCACCGGATCGCCCATGACGACATCTGTGACGGCCCCGCTTCTCGAGGTTCGTGACTTGGGCGTCGACTTCGATATCGGACGCGGCCAAGTGCATGCCGTCCGAGGCGTCTCCTTCACCCTGCACCCGCGCGACCGGCTCGGGATCGTGGGCGAGTCGGGATGCGGTAAGTCCACCGTGGTGCTCGCGGTGATGGGGTTGCTGCCGCCGAACGCGGCGGTGTCCGGGCAGGTTCTGCTTGACGGAGTCGACATCCTCGCCGGTGGCGATAGCGGTATGCGTCCGCATCGCTGGCGGGATATCTCGATGGTGTTCCAGGGCGCGATGAACGCCTTCAACCCGGTGCGGACCGTCGGTGATCAAATCGCCGAGCCGATCCGGATGCACAGGAAAGCCAGTCGCCGGGACGCCGACAAACGCGTCGCCGAACTGCTGGACATGGTCGGCATTCCGGCTGTGCGGGCGGCGTGCTACCCGCATGAGTTCTCCGGCGGCATGCGTCAGCGAGCCGCCCTTGCCATGGCGCTGGCCTGCGGGCCCAAGGTGTTGTTGGCCGACGAGCCGACCACCGCGCTCGACGTGATCGTGCAAGCCGAGATTCTGCAGTTGCTGCGTCGCGTTTCCGACGATCTGGGTGTCGCCCTGGTCTTCATCAGCCATGATCTACCCGCCGTCGCTCAGGTGACCGAGCGGGTAGCGGTCATGTACGCCGGACGTGTGGTGGAGCAAGCCCCGGTGTCTCGTCTGCTCACCGCTCCACGCCACCCTTATGCGGCCGCGTTGCTGGCGGCTATCCCGCGTCCGGGAGCGGCCGCGACAGTGCGCTCGATTCCCGGCGAACCGCCCAGGCTCGACACTACGGTCACCGGGTGTGCCTTTGCGCCCCGATGCGCATCAGTCCTTGACAACTGCCGAATCACAGAGCCCCCCAACATATTCGACGGCGAAGGCGTCGTCGCCTGTCACCTTGCCGCGCCGGTCGGACTGCTGCAATGAGCGCCACACTGCTGGAGTTATCCGGCCTCACGGTGCATTACCCGGCGGGCGGGGCGGGACTGTTCGGGCGCTCAACGCGGCCGGTTGTGCATGCCGTCGAGGGGGTCTCGTTGACCGTGGCTGCCGGCCAGATTGTGGCTCTGGTAGGCGAATCCGGCTGTGGCAAAAGCACAGTGGCGCGCACGATCGTCGGTCTGCAGCACGCCAGCAGCGGCCGGGTGACCTTCGACGGCACCGATCTCACCGGACTTCGCGGGGCGGCCCTGCGGCCCTACCGTCGGGCAATCCAGTTGGTGCATCAAGATCCGTACGACGCGCTCGATCCCCGGATGACGGTGCGCGCGATCGTCGAAGAGGGTCTGCGCATCCACGGGGTCCCGCGGGGTGATCGCGATGCGATCGTGCGCGGGGCGCTTGAGCGGGTGGGCCTGACCCCCGCGGACGCGGTGCTTGATCGTTATCCCCACCAGTTGTCCGGTGGGCAGCGACAGCGGGTCGCCATCGCCGCCGCGATCGCGCTGACGCCCCGCCTACTGGTGGCTGACGAGCCGGTCTCGATGCTCGACGTCTCGGTGCGCGCCAGTGTGCTGGAACTCATCGATGATCTTCGCCGCGACGGTTTGGCCGTGCTGATCATCACCCATGACCTGGCCGGTGCGGTGATGCTGGCGGACCGGATCGCGGTGATGTACTTCGGGCGGATCGTCGAGGAGGGCCCGGTAGGCGAGGTGATGGAATGTCCGGCCCATCCCTATACCCGCGCACTGTTGTCGGCGATGCCCTCGCCGGACCCCGCCGTGCGTACCAAGCCCGAGGTGGTCCCCGGTGAGCTGCCCGATTCGGTGCACCCGCCCCTCGGGTGCGCTTTCGCCTCCCGGTGTCCGGTCGCCGAACCCCGCTGCGAGGAAGCCGTGCCCGCCCTGGCGATGGTCGGGGCGGGCCACCACGCGGCGTGCATTGTGGCGACGCAACGCTAGGCTTGCTCCGTGTTTGAATCCCTCTCCGACCGGTTGACCGGTGCGTTGGCCGGCCTGCGCGGCAAGGGCCGGTTGACCGATGCCGATATCGACTCCACCGCCCGTGAGATCCGACTGGCGCTGCTGGAGGCCGACGTCTCGCTGCCGGTGGTGCGCGATTTCGTCGGCCGCATCAAGGAGCGGTCGCGCGGGGCGGAGGTGTCGGGTGCGCTCAACCCGGCCCAGCAGGTCGTCAAGATCGTCAACGAGGAACTCGTCGGGATTCTGGGTGGTCAAACCCGTCAGCTGGCGTTCGCCAAGAACCCGCCGACGGTGATCATGCTCGCCGGCCTGCAGGGCGCCGGGAAGACCACGCTGGCCGGCAAGCTCGCCAAATGGCTGCGCGGCCAGGGCCACACGCCGCTGCTGGTGGCCTGTGATCTGCAGCGTCCCGGCGCGGTCACCCAGTTGCAGATCGTCGGGCAGCGAGCCGGGGTCAGTGTCTTCGCCCCGCACCCGGGCACCTCTGCGGAGTCCGCGGAGTCCGCCGACTCCGGTCCGGGGGATCCGGTTGCCGTCGCCGCCGCCGGCCTGGCCGAGGCGAGGTCGAAATTGTTCGACGTCGTCATCATCGACACCGCGGGCCGACTGGGCATCGACGACGTCCTGATGGCGCAGGCGGCCGCGATCCGCGATGCGGTGTCGCCCGACGAGACCCTGTTCGTCCTCGACGCGATGATCGGTCAGGACGCGGTGGCCACCGCCGAGGCGTTCGGCGCCGGCGTCGGCTACACCGGCGTGGTGCTCACCAAGCTGGACGGCGACGCCCGCGGTGGCGCGGCGCTGTCGGTGCGCGAAGTCACCGGGGTCCCGATCCTGTTCGCCTCCACCGGTGAGAAACTCGAGGACTTCGACGTCTTCCACCCGGACCGGATGGCCAGCCGGATCCTCGGCATGGGTGACGTGCTGTCACTCATCGAGCAGGCCGAGCAGGTCTTCGACGCGCAGAAGGCCGAGGAGGCGGCGGCCAAGATCAGCTCCGGTGAACTCACGCTGGAGGATTTCCTCGAACAGATGCTGGCCATCCGCAAGATGGGCCCGATCGGCAACCTGCTGGGCATGCTGCCCGGTGCCGGGCAGATGAAGGAAGCCCTGTCCGCCGTCGACGACAGCCATCTCGACCGGTTGCAGGCCATCATCCGGGGTATGACGCCCGAGGAGCGCGCCGACCCGAAGATCATCAATGCCTCACGACGGCTGCGCATCGCCAACGGCTCCGGGGTGGCGGTCTCGGAGGTCAACCAACTCGTCGACCGGTTCTTCGACGCCCGAAAGATGATGTCGCAGATGGCCGGATCGATGGGCATGGGTTTCGCCCGCCGGTCATCGAAGCGCAACGCCAAGAACAAGAAAGGCAAGAAGGGGCGCGGGCCGACTCCGGCGAAGGCGCGCAATCCGCTGTTCGACGGCCAGATGCCGGCCGACTTCCCGGATCTGTCCCAGCTTCCCGAGGGCCTCAACCAGCTTCCGCCCGGCCTGGCTGGTTTCGATCTGTCCAAGCTGAAGTTCCCCGGTAAGAACTAACCCGGTGGCCGGTACGGCGCTGCACGTCCGTGGCCGCGGACTGCCTGACGGCCAGCCTGTCGAGTGGTGGATCGTCGACGGGATCCTGCGCGGTGAACCCGTGCGAGGTGCCGAGACCATCTTCGATGGCGGCTGGATCGTGCCCGGCCTGGTCGACGCGCACTGCCATGTCGGGTTGGGCCCGCACGGTGCCATCGGGATCGATGAGGCGGTCGAACAGGCGCGAACCGAACGCGACGCCGGCGCACTGCTGCTGCGTGATTGCGGTTCACCCACCGACACCCGCAGCCTCGACGATCATCATGATCTGCCCGAGATCATCAGGGCGGGAAGGCATTTGGCGCGGCCCAAGCGGTACATGCAGGGTTTCGCCATCGAACTCGAGGATGAATGGCAACTCCCGGAGGCGTTGGCCCAGCAGGCACGCCGCGGTGACGGCTGGGTGAAGATCGTCGGCGACTGGATTGACCGTTCCTCGGGCGATCTGGCGCCGCTGTGGTCCGACGAGGTGTTGGTCGCTGCCATCGCCGCCGCGCATGCCGAGGGCGTTCGGGTGACCGCGCACGTGTTCGGCGAGGACGCCCTGCCCGGACTCATCAACTCCGGTATCGACTGCATCGAACACGGCACCGGTCTGACCGAGGACACCGTGGCGATGATGGCCGAGCGCGGCACGGCACTGGTTCCCACGCTGATCAACATCGATAATTTCCCCCAATTCGCCGACGCCGCAACGCGATATCCGGTGTATGCCGCGCACATGCGGGATCTCTATGCCCGCTTCCGGCAGCGGATCGGCGCTGCCCGCGAGGCGGGGGTGCCGATCTACGCCGGCAGTGATGCCGGCGGCACGATGGCGCACGGCCTGATCGCCGACGAGGTCGAAGCACTCAAAGGCATCGGCATGACGCCCACCGAGGCGCTGGGCGCGGCCTGCTGGGATGCCCGGCGCTGGCTGGGCCGCCCGGCACTGGCCGACGGTGCGTCGGCCGACCTGGTCTGCTTCGCGGACGATCCACGTTCCGGAGCGGGCGTGCTGTCCAGGCCTGACCGGATTGTGCTGCGCGGGAGCGTCTTTCAGCCGTACTGAGTCTGTCAGCCGTACTGAGTCTGTCAACCGTACTGAGCGAAGCCCCAGTCCAGCAGTGCCCGGCCCTGATTCCAGAGATCGTCGTCGCCGTACATCATGACGGCGATCAATCGGTGCCCGTTGCGCTGGGCCATAGCCACGTAGGTCTCCTGGGCGAGGTTGGTGTAGCCGGTCTTTCCGCCGATGAAGCCGGGGTAGCCCGCCAGCAGTTGGTCGTGGCTGGCGATCTGCTTGACCCCACCGGCGCCATCCGGGAACAGGGCCGTGGATTGGTGCAGGATGTGAGCGAACAGCGGATAATTCAGGGCCGCCCGGTAGATCACCGCCAAATCGTTGGACGTGGTGGTCGATTCCCAGCCCGGCCCGTCCAACCCCGACGGCGAACCCGCCCGGGTGCTGCGCGCGCCGACCTGCACAGCCTTGGCGTTCATCTTCGCGACCGCCACCTGGGGGCCGCCCAGCATCTCACCGAGCAGGTTGGCGGCGTCATTGCCCGACACCATCAGCAGGGCATCGAGTAACTGCCGGGTGGTGTAGACCGCTCCGGGCACCAGGCCGACGCACGAGCACTCGACGTCGGTGCTGGACTGTGTCGCCCGCACCGCGGTATCGGGACTGATCTGGTCGAGCACCACCATGGCCAGCAGGGCCTTGATGGTGCTGGCCGGCGCGTGCTGGCCATAGGGGTCCTGACCGCCCAGGATGCGGCCACTGATCATGTCGGCCACCAGCCAGGTGTGGGCGGGGCCGACCGGGGTCGCCATCGCGGCCGGTTGGCCGTCCGGTTCGGCACCGGCCAGCGGCGGCGCCAGCGCGGCGATCAGGCCGACCGCGGTACTAACGGCGATTTGGCTCAACCAGCGCGACATGACCTGCATGGAAGCTTAGGCTAACCGGGCAAGGCCGCAGTTCGGGTTCGATGCGGTGTCTGATTGGTACCGGAGATATAGTTCGCAAGACGATAGGAGTCACAGGTGAAGACCAAGAAGCTCGCCGGCGTCATCGCCGCCGCCGCAATCCCGTTCGGAATCGGTGCGGTCAGCGTCGCGCCGGCATCCGCCACCGACAACATCAAGATTTTCGGCGAGCAGGAGCGGATCAGCTACATCCCCGGCGTTCCGGTAATCGGCTACACCGTGACGAATTTCGGACCGAGTTCCGCCCCCGTGCCGCACAACGGCCAACTGTACGAGGCCACCCTGAACGTCGTCTCATTCGGCGATTCGGTCAACCCCAAGATCGAGGGTTTCATGGTTCGCGCCGAGAGCGGAGACGGTGATCCGGTTCTCCGCAATGCTCCCGGCGGCATCAATGCCGGGCAACTCCCGCCCGGCGGCAGCACCACCGGAAAGCTCTACTTCGACGTCATCGGCGATACGCCCAACAGCGTCGTGTGGAATGACGGCACCCGCGACATCCTCGCCTGGGTGCCGGGAGTCATCCCTCTGGAGGGCAATCCCGTGATTGGTATGGGAACCGGAACCTCGGAGGTCATCGGCGGCCCGTCCGGAGGAATGCCGGCAGAGGCGTCGGCGAACCTGGGTGAGGCCACACCGGCGATCATTGCGCCTGCGCCATTCGAACTCACCGAGGGCGAACTCGCCTCGCCCGGCTTCAACCGCTAATCGCTACGGGGCTGGGGCTGCGGCGCTACAGCGCGGCGACACTTTCGGCCGGATTCTGGGCGAAACCCCAGTCCAGCAGCATGGCGGCCTGGTCCCAGTAGGTAGGGCCTCCTTCGTGGACCAGGCCGTACATCATCGCGATGACAATCCGTCGGCCGTCGCGGT
>JBAXIR010000025.1:0-23377 GCA_037138275.1 Mycobacteriaceae bacterium
CGACCTAGTCCTTGACGACCTGGGTGCCGCCGGCCATCTCGTCGTGCTTGCCCTGCTTGGTCGGACTGCCATTGATCGTCACCGCGATCACGATCATCGCGATGACGCCCAGGAAGCCGCCGAGGTACGGCAGGATCGGCAGCACCGTGAAGGCGTTGCGGATTGCCGACTGCTGCACTGTGGGCTTGGACGCACCGCCTGGACCGCGGACGCTCAGGCCCAGCAGACGTTTGCCTAGCGTGCGGCCCTGCGTCACCTCGAAGGCGACGAAATAGATGAACATCAGCAGGCCGGTGAAGGTCCCGGTGACCAGGATGCTGGTGCCTGAATTGAACAGCCCCGCCAGCATGAAGCCAAGGAATCCGACCAGCAGACCGTCGATGATCCGCGCGCCCCACCTGATGCCCAGAGTGCCGGGGCGCCCACCCCACGCGGCGGGCGGCGTCGACGGGTAACCGCCGGGGACGCCGTAGGGGTCGGGTGGCGGTACGTACCCGGCAGGTGCTGGCGGGGGATATCCGGCGCCGTATTGACTGGGCGGTGGGGGATAACCGGCCGGTGGCGGCGGTGGATAACCGCCGGGCGGGGGGAAGCCGGCAGGCGGCCCGTAGGGGTCAGGGTCGTGGCCACCAGTTGTCATTAGTTCGCTCCTCGAGGACGTCGCTCCCCACAATCTACCGGGCAGTCGGGCGCGGGGCACCGCGTTCGCGGTCAGCGCATCGCAATCATGACTTTGCCGCATTCTTTGCTGCCGTTGAGAACGTCCAGCGCGGCGTCGATGTCGCGCAACCCGAACCGGTGCGTGATCAGGGCGGACAGGTCGCGGCGGCTCAACAGGTCGATGGCGTCACCGAAGTGTGCGGGGTACTCGATCGAGCCCCGGATTGTCAGTTCCTGCATCAGCACGCCGAGGAAGTTGATCGGAACCGGTTCGTAGTGCAACGCGACGACGCAAATGGTCGCGCCCCGACCCGCTCTATCAACCATCTTGGCCAGCACTTTCGGAGAACCGCTGGCTTCGATATAGCCGGTGGTCGCCGGCGTTTTGCCGAACTGCGTTGCCGAAGAGCCATGCAGGCGGCCGAGTTCGGCCCAAACGTTCTGGTCGGCGGGATCGATACTGGCCGACGCACCGAGCGTCTCGGCCAGCGCACGCCGGGTCGCTGACAAGTCGACGGCGACGATATCGGTAAGTCCACGATCGGCCAGGCTTGCGATCGCGGCAAGGCCGATGGGTCCGCAGCCGAAGACCGCGACCTTGTCGTCGACGCCGACGTGCAACTGTTCGGCGGCATGCATGCCTACCGCGACCGGCTCGGCCAGCGCGGCGATATCGATCGGCATGTCGTCGGGAACGGGAAACAGCCGCCCGCCCCTGGCTGCCTCGCGAACCAGCACGGCGTCAGCCAGTCCACCCTCCGCCGTGCCATTCCCGATACGGCCGATGTCGTCCGCGCCCGGGTGTACGACCACCCGCTGACCTGGAACCACATCGGTCACTGCAGCGCCGACGCTTGTCACAACACCGGCCAGTTCGTGGCCGAGCGGCATCGGCTCACCGCTGGGCCCGGCGAGGCCACCGAGCCGGATATAGCTCAGATCACTGCCGCAGATGCCGCACGCGTGCACCTCGACGATCGCATCCCGCGGTCCGCAGGGGGGCAACTCGACTCGGTCGAGGCTGACCTGTCCCGCGCCGGTGATTCGGACCTGTTCGATGGTGGTCATTGATCTCTCCTCGGATCGCGGCGAGGAGGCCACGATGGGCGATAGGTTGGGCGATGCTGTGTGCGGTGTGGCGCACCAAACATAACGACGAGGACGGAGATGTAACAGTGAGTTCCTCGACGAAGGCCATTGATATCGACGACCTCACCTCGCCTCGGTTGACCGATGTGCAGCGACAAGTTCTTGACTACACCGAATCGCGGCCGGTCACCTTCGATATCGACCACATGATCGACGAGGCCGTCGCCGGCGCGGGTTCCGACGATCTGGGGTATACGGGTGACTTTGCGGCGCGTCTCGGTGCCCATGTGGACGCGATCGAGGCCGACACCGACCTGACCCAGTTGGCCCGCGGCACCCTGCGCTCCCGGGTCGTCCGGCTGCTGCGCAATCGGATCTCGCTGGCGGATCTGATCACGCGGTACCCGGAGATCGAGGCGATCGAGATCCAGAAGCCGATCATCGTGGTGGGTATGCCGCGATCCGGCACCACCCACCTGGTCAATCTGCTGGCTGCCGATCGGCGTCGTCGGGCACTGCCCTACTGGGAGAGCCAGGAACCCATCCCGGCCCCTGGTCGCGGACCCGACGTCTTCGGGGTCGACCCGCGCTACGGACGCGCCCGGGCCGAACATGACGCAATGCTGGCCAACATGCCACTGGTGGCGGCCATGCATGACCAATTTCCCGAGGCGATCGAGGAAGAGGTCGAGATTCTCGACCTGGATTTCGCCAGCTACATCCTGGAATGGCTGGCCCGCGTGCCGAGTTGGCGCGACACCTATCTGGCACTCGATCAGAGGAAGCACTACGCCTATATGAAGAAAGTGCTGCAGGCACTCACCTTCTTCCGCGGCCCGCAGACCTGGGTGCTGAAGTCCCCGCAGCATTCCGAACAGTTGCCCGCTCTGACCGCGACCTTCCCCGACGCCACCGTCGCATTCACCCACCGCGATCCCGTCGCCGTCATCCAGTCGACGGTCACGATGATGGCCTACGCGGATCGTCTGCGCCGCACCAGCATCGACCCGGACTGGCTCATCGACTACTGGACCGACCGGATACACCGGCTACTCAGTGCGGGTGTGCGGGATCGCGCCCTCGTACCGGCCGAGCGCAGTATCGACATCAGCTTTCATCAGCTCAATGGCAACGAGATCACCATTCTGGAATCGCTGTACGAGCGGGCCGACGTCGAGTTGACACCGGGCGTGCGAAAGAGTTTTGAACGATATCTGGCCAGCAACCCCCGCGGCAAGCACGGAAGCATCCGCTATGACCTGCAACGCCATTTCGGAGTCTCTCCCGACGAGGTGCGGTCCCGATTTGACTTCTACTTCGACCGCTTCGACGTCCGGCCCGAAGTCGGCGTCCGGCCCGGCGAGAACTGACAGGAGAGCCCCATGACGGATTTCGAACCCGCATACCTGACCCGTCCCGGCGCCGAAGCCATGCTGCCCGCGACACCCGATGTGGTCGAGGAGGTCAGCCCCGGCATCTGGTGCTCACCCGGACTGTCCAATGTTTTCATGATTCCGACATCGCAGGGCCGGGTGATCATCAACGCGGGTATGGGATTCGAAGGTCCCGTGCACCGCGCAAATATGGATTCCGTCGACTCCTCGCCGGTGCGCTACCTCATCGTGACGCAGGGTCACTATGACCACGTCGGGGGACTGGACAGCGTGCGCGATCCCGACACGAAGATCGTGGCGCAGGCCAACTGGCAGCAGTGGCGCGACGACAATGAGCGCCTGGTCCGCTACCGATCGTCGCGCAGCGCCTTCGCCTTCTCCAACACTCTGGCCAACGGTATCGCGAAGATCCAGGAGCGGTTCGGCAAGAAACTGCCCGGCCAGAGCACCCCACACGCGGACATCGTCGTCGAGGACACCTTCACGTTGACCGTCGGTGACCGCACTTTCGAAATGATCGCCACACCGGGCGGGGAGACCACCGATTCGCTGGTGGTTTGGTTGCCCGACGAGAAGATCTGTCTGTGCGGCAACGTGTTCGGTGCACTGTTCGGCCATATCCCGAATCTGGTCACCATGCGTGGCGACCGCTACCGCGATGCGCTCACCGTGATCGACACCATCGAACGTATCCGTGCGTTGGAGCCGGAAGTACTTCTCACCGGTCACTTCGCCCCGATCATAGGCAGAGATGGGATCCAGTTCGAACTGACCCGGCTGCGTGATGCCGTGCAGTACGTCCACGACGCGACAGTCGACGGCATGAACGCCGGCAAGGACGTCCGCACCCTGATGCGTGAGATCAGTCTGCCGCCGCATCTGGAACTGGGACAGGGCTACGGCAAGGTGGCCTGGGGTGTGCGGGCGATCTGGGAGAACTACTCGGGGTGGTTCCACCACCGGTCCACCACCGAGTTGTATCCGGTCGATCCGACCGACATCAGCGCCGACCTGGTTGAGTTGGCCGGCGCCGACGCACTCGTCGCCCGAGCGCAGGCCCACCTCGATGCCGACCGGCCCGTGCAGGCCATTGCGCTGGCGGAGAAGGTGACCGATGTCGATAACGACCACCCAGGTGCCCGGGGTGTCCTCAAGGCGGCGCACGAACGGCTTTTGACCGATAGCACCAATTTCTGGGAGACAGCATGGCTGAAGAAACAGATCACGAGTTACGCATGAGTGCCCGGGTCGTTTTTGATTTCACCGGTACTCGCGCTCTGATCACCGGCGGCACCAGCGGTATCGGCCACGCGACGGCAATGTTGTTTCGCGATGCGGGTGCTGATGTCACCATCACCGGTACGCGATCAGATGCGGGAGAGTACGACACCGATCTGTCCGGAATGGCCTATGCGCAACTAGTCCTTACCGACCCGGCGTCCATCGATGCCGTGAAGGCACACTTCGATGTCCTTGATGTGCTGATCAACAATGCCGGTGCGAACTTCCCCGGTGGACTTGATGAGTCGGCGCCCGACGGGTTCGACGCATCGGTGGCGCTCAACCTCAACGGCACCTACCGATTGACGGTCGCACTGCGCCGCGCCCTGAAGGCCTCCACCGCCCCGGGTGGAGCCGCGGTCGTGAACCTCTCGTCGATGTCGGCACTGCGGGCGGTGACGATGGTGCCCGGGTACAGCGCCGCCAAGGCCGGGATCATTGCTCTGACACGAACACTCGCGGTGAAGTGGGCCAGGGACGGCATCCGGGTCAACGCCGTCGCGCCGGGGACGATCGACACCCCGATGACCGCACCGATGCAGGGCATCCCGGCGCTGATCGACTCCGAGGTGGCGCATATTCCACTCGGCAGGTTTGGCCGAGTCGAGGAACTGGCCCCGACGATCGCATTCCTGTGCACCGAAAACAGTTCCTACACCAGTGGGGCACTGTTCGTTGTCGATGGTGCGTCCGACTGCTTCTAAACCCGCACGTTAGGTTCATGACATGGCCGGAACCGGAAATGACGCTGCCGCGGACACCTCACGACTGTTCGCTTTGGCAGAAACAGTCATCGGATTCATGCCGGCCGATGAGGGCCAGGCACTCTTCGACTCCGCGTTGCAGTTCCTTCGCGGTGGGGTGGCGGTCGAGATCGGCACCTACTGCGGCCGCTCGACCGTTCTGCTCGGCGCGGCCGCCGCTCACACCGGTAGCGTGCTCTACACCGTCGACCATCACCACGGATCTGAGGAACACCAACCCGGGTGGGAGTTCCACGACACGACGATGGTGGACACGGTCAGCGGACGCTTCGACACGCTGCCGACGTTTCGTCGCACCCTGGATGCCGCCGGACTCGACGACACCATCGTGGCCGTCGTTGGAAAATCACCGGTGGTGGCGCGCGGATGGCGGACACCTCTGGAATTGCTGTTCATCGACGGCGGACACAGCGAGGAAGCCGCGCAGGCGGATTTCGAGGGCTGGGCGAAGTGGGTGTCAGTGGGAGGGGCACTGATCATCCACGATGTATTTCCCGATCCCCGCGACGGTGGCCGACCGCCGTACCATATCTATTGCCGCGCAATCGATTCCGGAGATTTCACCGAAGTCAGTGCCACCGGGTCACTTCGGGTACTGGAACGAACACACGGCGTGCCCGGCGATCAGCTGCGGACACACTCGCAGTCGTAATCGCCTTCCAGACCCCGGGGCAGCGCATCATCGCGGAAGATTCCACTTCCGGCAGTGGTTCCCGACAGCGAATCGGCCGCGAGGATCATGGCTGCGCCGGTCCAGGTGGTGCGTTCCACCGGCCAACGCTTGCCGTCGGAGAACACCAGACCTGTCCAGTAGGAGCCATCCACTTCGCGTAGGTGCTGCATGGCCGCGAACTGCTGGCGTGCCCGGTCTCGATCACCCATGGCGTCCAATGCCATCACCAGTTCACAGGTTTCGGCTCCGGTCACCCAGGGGCGGTCGTCCACGCAGCGAATACCCAAACCGTCGACGACGAAATCGCTCCAGCGTTCGGCGATCCGGTCGTGGGCGGCCGAACCGCGTACGGCACCGGACAGAATCGGGTAGTACCAGTCCATCGAGTAACGCGGCTTTTCGGTGAAAGCGTCCGGGTGATCGGTGATCGCGTGTCCGAGTCGGCCCACCGCGACCTCCCATTCCGGTTGCGTATGGCCGAGGTAATCGGCGAGGGCCAGCGCACACCGGATGCTGTGGTAGATGCTGGCGCACCCGGTCAGCAAGGCTTCGGTGAACGCGCCGTTCGGCCCTTGCGCCCAATAGATCTCGCCGGTTCCGGCCTGCAGGTTGAGCACCAGGTCGATCGCGTCGCGCACGGTGGGCCACATCCGTTCGGCGAAGTCGTGGTCGCCGGTGATCAGCACGTGGTGCCACACTCCGGTGGCGATGTAGGCGCAGAAGTTGCTATCGGTGTTGGCATCCTCGACCACGCCACGGCGGTACTGAATCGCCCAGGATCCGTCGCTGCGCTGCTGCGCGCGACTCCACTCGTAGGCGGCGCGCGCCTGGTCAACGAGTCCGGCTGCCGTCAGTGCCATGGCGCATTCGACGTGATCCCACGGATCGGTATGGCCGGCCAGTGACCAGGGGATCTCACCCGAGCTCAGCTGGATCGTCGCGATCGACTCCGCCGTCTGCCGGCATTGGGCGGGCGTGAGAATCCCGGCCAGGCCCGGAACGCCGGCGAGATTAGTTCCGCGCATGGGATTTCTCGAGAGGTTTCTCGAAGTACAGCGCGACACTCTTGCCCGCCACCGGATTGAGCACAGCCTCGGCAACCCGGGTCAGGGCCGGCTTGCTCATCATGTCCCACACAAGAAGTTTGTGGTAGGCCTTGACCGCGGGATGATCATTATTATTCACGCCCACAGCGCATTTCAGCCACCAATACGGCGAGTGCAATGCGTGCGCGTGATGCGAGCCGGTGAACCGGACACCCCGGGCCTCGACCTTCGCTCTGAGCTCGTCGGCCTGGTAGATCCGGATGTGGCCACCCTCATTGGCGTGGTAGGTGTCGGACAGCAGCCAGCAGATCTTCTCCGGCAGCCACCGCGGCACCGTGATCGCCAGTGAACCGCCCGGCCGCAGGACCCGGACCAGTTCAGCGATCGCACCGCGGTCCTCGGGCACATGCTCGAGGATCTCTGAGGCGATCACCACGTCAAAGGCGCCGTCCGAATAGGGCAGCGCAAGGGCGTCGCCCACGACCACCTGGGCCTTGGCTGACGCAGGTGCTTCGCCGGCCTGGCCCATCGCCTGCAGCATGGTGTCGACCTCGGCGAGTTCCTCAGCGTCCTGATCGAAGGCGATCACATCGGCACCGCGGCGGTAGGCCTCGTAGCTGTGTCGCCCGGCGCCAGCCCCGACGTCGATGACCCTGGTACCCGGTCCGACACCGAGACGGTCGTAATCCACCGTCAGCATGGTTCGTCGACCGCCTCGATCTCGCGGCGGTGCGAACCGGTGCGCTCGATGGCCCGGGAATAGACGCGCACCGTCTGCGCGGCCACCGACTCCCAACTGAAAACGTCGAGTGCCCGCCGACGTCCCGCGGTCCCCAGCCACTGTCGGCGTCCCGGCGAGTCCAGCAGACGACTCAGCGCGCCGGTGAGTTCCTCGACATTGCCGGGCGCAACCAGATCTGCGCATTCGCCGCCGGAGCCGAGAACCTCCGGCAGGGCGCCGGCGCGGCTGGCGACGATCGGGGTTCCGCTGGCCATCGCCTCGACAGCAGGCAGCGAGAAACCCTCGTAGAGCGAAGGTATGCAGGCGATTTCGGCGGAGGCGAACAGTACGGCAAGATCGGAGTCGGACAGGCCGCTGACGACTCGCACGATATCGGAGATCCCAAGTTCGGCGATCAGCTTTTCGGTAGGGCCGTTGGATTCGAGCTTAGCCACCAGTTGCAACTCAATGTCGTGGCCGGCGCGCAGTCGGGCTACCGCCTGCAGCAGGTGCCCGATTCCCTTCAGTGGCCGGTCGGCCGAGGAGATCGCGATGATGCGCCCCGGAACCCGCGGCGCCTCGGCGGGTTTGAACTGTTCGGTGTCCACCCCCAGTGGAACCACGTGTAGTTGGTCGGGATGCACCCCAAAATCGTCGGCGATATCGTCCGCCGACGATGACGAGACCGTCAGCAGGTCGGGAATCTGGCGGGCGATCTTTTTCTGCATGGCGGTGAAGCCGTACCAGCGGTGCACCGAAGGCTTGCGCCACCACTTTGCCGCGTTTAGGTCGAGTACGCGGTCGCGGGTGATGGGGTGGTGGACGGTGGCCACGACCGGCAGGTGCGCCGCGATATCAAGCAGGCCGGTGCCCAGGCACTGGTTGTCATGCACCACATCGAACTCGGCACTGCGTTCGGCGAGCAGTCGCGCCGCCCGAAGACTGAAGGTTCGAGGTTCGCCGAAACCACCGGTCCACATGGTGGCCAGTTCCAGTGCGTCGATGCGGTCGCGGATCTCGCGGATGTGCGGAACCCGGAACGGATCCGGTTCGCGGTACAGATCGAGGCTAGGTACCTCGGTGAGCCGGACTCGGGGATCGAGGATCTCGGGGTAGGGCTGTCCGGAGAAGACCTCGACCTGGTGGCCGAGTTCGACGAGACCCCGACTCAGGTGGCGGACGTAAACGCCCTGGCCACCGCAGTGCGTCTTACTGCGGTAGGACAGCAGCGCGATGCGCATGCTCACACTCCGCCGAGGGCCGAGAACGGTGCGCCTGGCGAACTGGACATGTGTCCACCCTATATTTCGGCCAGCTAACCATGCAAAGCGGGTCAAACGGCGCGACTACCGCCGAGTGGGATCGCGGACCTCGCGTGACCCGTCACCAACCGGTCGACAGCACCCGGTCGAGCATGGCGACGAAGAAGTCAGCGGACTCCCGGGTGAGGCACATCGGTGGCTTCATCTTCAGCACGTTCTGACGATCGCCGGTGGGCTGCACGATCACCCCGAGTTGCAGCATCCGCTCACAGATCGCGGTGGTCTCTTCCACGGCCGGTTCCAGGGTGATGCGGTCCCGGACTAACTCGACACCCATGTACAGGCCGCTGCCGTGCACCGTGCCGATCAACGGGTAACGGATGGCCAGGTCGAGGATCCGGGCCTTGAGATGATCGCCGACGGCAAGCGCGTTCTCCTGCAGCCGTTCGGTTTCGATCACATCCAGGACGGTGAGTCCCACCACGCACGACACCGGGCTGCCGCCGGCGGAAGAGAAGAAATACCCCTGGGTGCGGAAGGACTCGGCGATCTCCCGGGTGGTGATGACCGCCCCCAACGGTTGGCCGTTCCCCATTGCTTTGGCGACGCAGACGATATCGGGTATCACGTCCTGCTGCTGGAATGCCCAGAACCAGCGCCCGGTCCGGCCGTAGCCGACCTGCACCTCATCGGCGATTGCCAGACCACCCGCGGCGCGTACTGCGGCGTACACGGCCCGCAGGTAGCCATCGGGAAGGGCCATACCGCCGGCGTTGCCGTAGAACGGTTCGGCGATGAACGCCGCCGGTGGATGTCCCTGGGCGGCAAGACCTTCGATGAACGCCACCGCCTCCGGGGCGTACTTCGACGCGTCGGCACCGCGGTGTTCGCCTCGGAAGGCGTTGGGGGAGGGAACGGTGTGTACCCACGGTGGTCGGGTGCTCAGCGCGTTGGGGTTGTCGGCGATCGACGTCGAAATCGCATCCGTGGCATAGGTCCAGCCGTGGTAGGCCTCGGCAACGGCGACGATGTCGTTGCGGCCGGTGGTTGCCATCGCCAGGCGCAACGCGAGGTCGTCGGATTCAGAGCCGGAGTTGACCAGAAAGACCGTGTCCAGTGACTCGGGCAGGGTGTCGGCAAGGCGCGCTGAGAATTCCGCCACGGCGGCGTAGTTGAACCGCGAATTCGTGTTGAGCCGCCGCCACTGCCGGGCGACGGCATCGGCGACTGCCGGGTGGCCGTGGCCGAGGACCGCGACGTTGTTGACCATGTCCAGGTAACTGCGGCCGTCAGTCGCGATCAGGTGTTCTCGCCAGCCGCGCTCGATGCGAGGCGGATGGTCGTAGTAATGCTCCTGCACTTCGGCGAATGCCAGTGATCGCCGCTGCCTCACGGTGGCGGCGTCCTCGACCGGTTGTGCCGTCGGCGCCAACCCCAGCAGTACGGCGGGGTCACTGACGCGGTCCAGCCAGCCTGCCGCGTATTCGGGCCGAATGAAATCGGGTACTTGGGCATCACCGGGTACGCCGGCGGGAAGGTACTGGATCCATGCCGGGCCTTCAATGGTGCCCAGGGCGGTGCCCGCGGTCACGCTCTGCCCGGTGACCGCGGCGTCGTCTAGTCGCAGGCCGCCCCGGATCTTCACGGTCCCTGCTGCTCCGGTCACCGACAGGGCCCGACCGTCGGCGAGATCCAGGACCCCGGTCCACGGTGCGGCCAGCGTCAGTGGCGTCGTCGGCCACAATCGGACGCCGGTGGCCACCGTCGCGGGCGAGGAATCGCTGAGCGTGGCCGATCGGGTGAGGCAGGCTTGACCGAACGTGGTGAGCACGGCCGTAGCTCCACCTTTGAGGGCGTTGCGCGCGAGGCGGTCTTCGCAGTCGGCTTCCAGCCAAACGCCGGTGTCCATCGCGTCTGATTCCACCGAAAGGTCGAGACGCACGATGTCGCGTGGATCCAGACCGGCGATCAGTGCAGCGTCAGCCGTGATCGGCTCGTTCGGATTCGTGACGCCGAGAGCGTTGCGGATCTGCGCCGTCATGACATCCATGGGTATCTGCAGGACGCGTTCGAAGATCTGCCACTCCTGGTTTTGACCGGCGACGGCGTAGGCGTTTTCAGCGTCGATCGAGGATTGTTGAAGACCACTGACCACCAGCACCGCCGCGCGCAGCACGACCAGGGGCCACAGCGCTTCGATCTCCGCCGGGCCCAGTGGGCGCACTGCATGGAAGGCTTCGATGGCGGGAAGTGTGGTGGCCGGTTCGGCGCCGTCGTGACCGAGAATTGACGCGATCCCGACAGCAAGTTCACCCACTGGCCAGGAGCGCACCAGATCGCCGAAATCGATAACGCCGTCGGGAATTCCGTCGCGGTCGCACACCACGTTGTCACAGGTGATGTCGCCGTGAATGACCTGTATCGGCAGTTCATCAGCGAACCCGGCCACCAGTTGCCACGCCTGTACGGCGGCGGCTTGCACAACCTCGCGCTGTCGTGTGTCGATGATGTGCTCGGCGAGTACCTCGACCGTGCGGATACCGTGGCGCAGATCCCACTGCATCACCCGGTCGACGCCGGGGTGATCGAAGGCTGCGAGCGCCCGGCAGCTTCGGCCCGCCAATGCGCCGAGTCCGGCGACTTGGGCTGGGCGCAGGTACGCATCTCCGCTGAGCGTTCCGCCGTCAAGGTAGGTGATGATTCGGGGGAATAACGTTTCGGCCCCGTCGATCTGCGCGATCGGCGGCGACCCGGCGAGTTCGATGTTCGTGGCGGTGCGAATACCCTCGCCGGCCGCGATGAAGGCCGACGCAGCATCCTGAGCTTCCAGTTCGATCCGGCTGAAGACCGGATTGGCGATCTTGAGAACCCCGATGGGGACACCGGCGTGGTCGCGCAGCAGAAAGTTAGCGTCCTGCTGGCTGCCAAGGGCGCTGACGTGGGCCTGGACCCCGAAATGCTGTGCCGCGATATCCGCGGCCTGCGTGGGCGTGATCGCCGGGACCGGCAATTCAACGGATTCGAAGAAGTCGAACAGTGTCATCAGTTCCCTCGTGATTCGGCGGCTTTACTGTACTGCCGTGGCTGGGCGCGCCGCCCGATCGGCCGATACGGTGAAGGCATGCGGGCGCTGGTCATCGTTGATGTGCAGAACGACTTCTGCGAGGGCGGGTCGCTCGCCGTCGACGGGGGGACATCGGTCGCGCGTGCGATCACCGCACTGATCAGCGGTGACCACGGCTACGACCACATCGTGGCGACGAAGGATTTCCATATCGACCCGGGCGATCATTTCTCCGATCATCCCGATTACGTCTCGTCGTGGCCGCGGCACTGCGTCGCGCGCACGCGCGGCGCCGAACTCCACCCGGACCTCGATAGCGCGGTGATCGAGGCAGTGTTCGCCAAGGGCGCCTACGCGGCGGCCTACAGCGGATTCGAGGGAACCGCCGACGGGGTGGGCCTGGCCGACTGGTTGCGCTCCCGCCGGGTCGACGACGTGGACGTGGTCGGTATCGCCACCGACTACTGCGTGCGGGCCACCGCCATGGATGCGATTGCGGCCGGTTTCACGACACGCGTCCTTGTCGGTCTGACGGCCGGGGTGGCCGCGGACAGTACGGCGACAGCACTGGCGGACATGCACGACGCCGGTGTTGAACTGATCTGACGCTCTTAACACGCCTGACCTTCAGCGTCGCCGGCGCAGGGACTCCCAGTCGTGTTCGGCTTCCAACTGGGCGATCAACCGCCCGGTGCGGTCTTTGAGCAACAGGGTGAATCCAAGGCCCACAACGATTCCCAGAACCAGTGCGACCCAGGAGAACCGGGACAGCCACCTCTCGGCGGCCAGGCCGAGGAAGTACACCACCGCGGTGGTCCCGCCGGCCCAGCAGATCGCGCCGGCTGCGTTGGCCGCCAGGAAATGCCGGTAGCGCATATGCAGTGCGCCGGCCAGCGGCCCGGCCAGGATCCGCAGCAGCGCGATGAACCGGCCGAAGAACACCGCCCACACGCCCCATCGGGAGAAAAGTTGCTTGGCCAGGGCGACATGGCCGGTTCCGAAATGTTTTGGGAAGCGGTTACCGAGGCGTTCGAACAGTGACATCCCGTATCGCCGGCCGATGCTGTACCCGATCGAGTCGCCGATGATCGCTCCGGTGATGGCGGCGACGCCGACCCAGACCGGGCTGATGTCGAGGTTCTCCCGCGAGGACAGCAGTGCGGCGCTGACCAGGGCGATCTCGCCGGGCAGGGGGATGCCGAGGCTCTCCAGCCCGATGACCAGTCCCACGGTCAGATACACCGCCAGTGCCGGGATGGATTCCAGGAATGGCTCGATCGTCACCGCCCAAGGATGCCCTATCGGGGTGGCGGCTTCGATCTGGCCTGGCTCAGATCTCCACCCGCTTGCGCCGGTAGAGCGTGCCGAAGGCGAGCAGGATCAGGCTGATCAGCAGGATCGCGGTGGCCAGCACGTTGATCTGGGGCGGCACCGCCGCCTTGGTGGCCGCGTTGACATACAGCGGATAGGTCACCGTCGACCCGCTGACGAAGTAGGTGATGATGAAGTCGTCCAGCGAGAGAGCGAACGATAACATCGCGGCCGCGACGATGCCGGGCACGATCAACGGCAGTGTCACCTTGAAGAAGGTGCGCACCGGACTGGCGCCCAGATCCATCGAGGCGTCTTCCAGTGTCCAGTCGAAACCGCGGATGCGGGCCCGCACCGTCATCGCAATGAAACTGATCTCGAAGGCCACATGTGCAATCAGGATCGTGACATAGCCGGTCGGCCAGCCCATGCTGAGAAACAGCGTCAGCAGCGAGGCACCCATCACCACCTCGGGCGAGGTCAGCGGCAGCACCAGGAAGGTATCGATCGCCTTGCTTCCCCGAAAGCGTTGGCGCACCAGGGCAATCGCGACCAGGGTGCCCAGGACCAGCGCGATCAAGGTCGACACCGCGGCCACGTTGAGGCTCAGTTTGAGTGCGCTGGTCAGGGCGGGATACTTGAACGGATGCGCCCAGTTGTCCAGCGTGAAGCCCTGCCAGGTGTAGTTGAATTTGCCGGCCGGTTTGTTGAACGAGAACACGATGATCACCAGGATCGGTATGAACAGGAACAGCAGCACCAGTCCGGCCATCATGCGCAGCGCCAGATCGCCGAGTTTGAACGTGCCCAGCACATTGCGACCCGGCTTGGTCAGGGTCACGACGGCCTGGGTGCTCACACCAAATCCTCGGTGCCCAGCGCCCGGGTGTAGAGCAGCACGCCGACCAGAATGAACGCCATCAGTACGAAGCTCATCGCCGCGGCCACCGGGTAGTCCTTGACCACAAGGAACTGCTTCTGAATGACGTTGCCGATCATGGTTGTCTTGGTGCTGCCCAGGTAGTCGGCGTTGATGAAATCACCCACCGAGGGGATGAACACCAACAGGCTGCCGGCCAGCACACCGGGCAGCGCCAACGGCAGAATCACCTGGCCGAACATCCTGCGGTTGGAGGCATAGAGATCCTTGGACGCCTCCAGCAGTCGGGCGTCGATCTTCTCCAAACTGACGTACAGCGGCAGGATCATGAAAATGATCCAGTTGTAAGTGAGACCTCCGATGACGGCCCAACTGGTCGACAGCAACCGGCCCTCGCTGGGTAACAAGCCCACCGTGCCCAGGGTGTCCACCACCCAGCCGCCGTCGGCCAGGATCGTCTTCCAGGCGATGGTTCGGATCAGGAACGTGACGAAGAACGGCAGTATCACCAATCCGAGAAGCAGATTCTTGTATCGCCCCGCCTTGAAGGCGATGACGTAGGCCAGCGGGAAGGCCAGCAGTATGCACAGCACGGTGGCGGCCAGCGCATAGCCGAACGACCGCAGGATCTGATCCCGGTACTCGGTGAGCGCCTGCGCGTAATTGCCGAAATGCCACGCGAACGTGAGCTTCGGCAGATATACCGAACCACCCATCGTCGACAGCGAGGTGCGCAGCAGTGACACGAACGGCACCACGTAGAACACCCCGAGATAGGCCAACGCAGGCAGGACCATCAGGTACGGGGCGATCCTGCTGCGTTGACGGTTGCTGCTGGCGACACCTGCCATTAGCCGAGGGCCATGGTGATCAGCCGCCGGTGACCGCGGCGTAGGCCTTGTTGAAATCGGTGGTCTGCTCGTCGGTCAGTGGGGCCCATGCACGCAGCTTGTCGAGGGTGGCCTGCGGCGGATTGATCAATGGGTTCTTGGCGGCATCCGGGTTGATCTTGTTCAGTTCCTCGGTCATGTCCGACAGCACCGGGACGTAGTTGACGAAGTCGATCAGCTTGGCATAGTTGGCCCGGTCGTAGATGTAGTTGATCCACTCCTCTGCAGCCTTCTGGTTCTGTGTGGTGTAGGGAATCATCATGGTGTCGACGAAGGTGTTGCTGCCCGCCTCCGGAACCACGAATTGCAGATCGGGGTTGTCCTTCTGCAACTGCACCACATCGCCCGAATATGCCTGGGCCACAATGATATTGCCTGCAGCGAGGTCGTCGGCGTAGTCGTTGCCGGTGAACCGCCGGATCTGGCCCCTATCCTTGTGTTCCTTGATCAGATCGACGGCCTTCTGGATGCTCGCCATGTTCGGGTCCGCCGGAGAGCCGCCCTGCGACATCAGGATCATGCCGAGTGCGTCGCGCATCTCGCTCAGCAGACTGACCTTGCCCTTGAACGCGGGATCCCACAGATCGTCGACGGCCTTGATGTCGCGGCCGGTGGCGGCGCGGTTGTAGGCCAAGCCCAGGATTCCGGACATATACGGCGCGGTGTACTTGCGGCCCGGATCGGCCTTGGCATCCAGCAGGTCGGGCCGCATGTTCTTCTTGTTGCTCCACCGCGAGTCGCTGATCTCATTGGCCCAGCCCAGGCTCATCAGCCGGGAGGCCATGAACTCAGTGGGCACCACCAGGTCGGCGCCGATGTCCTGTTTGCGCGACAGCGGTTCCTTGTTCTTGGCGAACCATTCCTCGTTGTCGTTGAAGTCCTCTTTGTAGTCCACGGTCAGACCCGTCGCGGTTTGGAAGGCCGCGATGAAGCCGTCGGCCATGTACAGCGGCCAGTTGGAGATCCGCAATTTGCCGGTGGCCTTGCTGCCGTCATCGGCAGGCGCCGCACCGGTCGACCCGTCGGAGGCGGACTTGGTGTCCGAACCGCATGCCGCGAGGAACGACGGTCCGAGGACCATCGCGGCCGCGGCGGCGGCACCGCCGCCGATGAACCGGCGACGGGAGGCCAGCTGTGCAAGAACGCGGGGATCGGTTTCGTGTGCCATCGGGTGTGCCTTTCATCGGGTGAAGCGTTGGGATTGGGGGAGGTTAGGTCTCGTCGGGCGTCTCGTCGAGGTGGGTGATGTTCGGGACATCGCCGGCGGGCAGCACCAGCGAGGCATCCGGTGACCAGCCCGCGAAGACCTCGTCGCCGGGACGTAGCAGGGGTAGTTCCTGTTCGGTACCGACGTGGGCGAGGATCGCCGAGCCATCGGCCGCGGCCAGCGACAGCCGCAACACCGGACCCTGGAAGGTCAGGTCGACGACAGTGGCCCGCACGGACACGTCGTCGTTGTCGCCGGGTTGTGCCATCGTGACTCGCACCCGTTCCGGGCGCACCATGACGGTGGCCTGCCCGCCGGGTTCGACGGTGCCCTCACCCGGCCGGGCCTTGAGGGTGGTGCCTAGAACGTCGACCTCGACGTAATCGCGGTTGGCCCGGCCGGTGTGGCGGCCACGCCACAGATTCGCCTGGCCGATGAAGCCGGCCACGAACACCGAGGCGGGCCGGTCGTAGATCTCGGTTGGCGTGCCGATCTGCTCCACGTGGCCGGCGTTCATGACCGCGATCCGGTCACTCATCGTCAGCGCCTCCTCCTGATCGTGGGTCACGTAGACGAACGTGATGCCAACCTCGCGCTGGATGCGTTTGAGTTCGAACTGCATGACGTGGCGCAGTTTGAGATCCAGTGCCCCCAGTGGCTCGTCGAGCAGCAGGGCGCTGGGGTAGTTGACCAGGGCCCGGGCCAGTGCGACGCGCTGCTGCTGGCCACCGGAGAGCTGGGCGGGTTTGCGGGTGGCGAATTCGGTCAGCCGCACCACCTCGAGCATCTCGTCGACGCTCGTGCGTACCGCCGCCCGGCCCTTTTTCTGGCTGCGCGGACCGTAGGCCACGTTGTCCCACACCGTCATATGCGGGAACAGCGCGTAATGCTGGAACACGGTGTTGACGTGACGTTTGTGTGGCGCGACCCGCGATACGTCGACGCCCTCGAGTCGGATTGCGCCGTCGGTCGGACTCTCAAAACCCGCGATCATGCGCAGGGTCGTCGTCTTCCCGCATCCGGACGGCCCGAGCAACGAGAAGAACTCACCGGCGCCGATCGAGAAATCGGCGTCCGCGACCGCGACGTAGTCATCGAACCGCTTTGTGACGTGGTCGATTTCGATAACCGGTGTGCTGCTGCTCCGGTCGGGGCGACCCATCGTCGTGATCTGCGGGTTGGCGGTGCCAGTCGTGGTCAGGACCCGTCCTCCGTCCTCAGTGTTCGCAATGGTCGTGCGGTAAACCTTTACGGATTTACCCGGTATCCGCAACAGCTGCGGACCTACATGTGCGCGCCGCCGTCGATGCGCACCTCGGTACCGGTGACGAAGAACGCCTCCTCGCTGCCCAGCATCGCCACCACGGCGGCTACCGCATCGGGGTTGGCGAAGATCGCCCGTTCGGGAAGTTTGAGACCCGGCGCGACGCGTTGGAACAGCCGGTAGTCGACGCCGTCGGGGAAACCGGGGCCCACGCTCTGCTTGGACTCACCGCTGCCATCGGTCATACCCGAGGAGATCGATCCGGGCTGAACGGAGTTGAACCGGATGCCCTCCCTACCGAACTCCGCGGCCAGTGCATGCGTCATCGCTTTGATGCCGCCCTTGGAGGCGGCATAGGCCGACATGTACGGGTGTGCGAAGTCCGCCGAGGTGGAACTGAAGTTGACCACCGCGGGGGAGTTGCCCTGGCGCAGCGCCGCGAGCGCTTCTCTGGTGACCAGGAACGTCCCGATCAGGTTCACCCGCAACACCTGCTCGAAGTCGGCCAGGGTGGTCTCGGCGAAGTGCGCGGAGCGCAGGATCCCGGCCACATTCACCAGCGTGTCGAGGCCACCGAGGGTGGCGATTGCCGTCCGAACACCGGCAATCACCGAATCCTCACTGCCCACATCCATGACGACGGTGCTCAGCATCGAGCCGGATGCGCCGGCCTTGGCGGCCGTGTCGGCCAGTCCGGCTTCGCTGATATCGGCTGCAATCACGCGGCCGCCCTCGGCGAGGATCCGCAGGACGCAGGCCTGGCCGATGCCGGATCCGCCGCCGGTGACCAGGACGCGGCGGTCGGTGTATCGCGGCACGGGTTTGCTCCTGTCGGGTTGGTCTGGGGTGCGGTTCGCGGGACGACGCGGAGTCAGTCCGGCCGTTTCCGGCACCTCGATGAGATTCTTAGCCTAAGTTACGTGGGCACAGTTGGATCATGTTTCACACAAGGGAGAACCCGCAGGCGTATGGCGAACAGAGCGGCAGATCGCTGGTCTCCGGGTATTGCGTTGAGCAAGGGCGTGTCCGGTCCGATGGAGGCCATCGGGGGTCTGTTCGCCATGTCCGCCGACGCAATCCGGTTCATCTTCCAGCGGCCGTTCCAATGGCGCGAGTTCCTTGAGCAGGCCTGGTTCGTGGCGCGGGTGTCGTTGGCGCCCACGCTGCTGGTCGCGATCCCGTTCACCGTGCTGGTCAGTTTCACCCTGAACATCCTGCTGCGCGAGTTGGGTGCCGCCGACCTGTCCGGTGCCGGCGCGGCCTTCGGAGCGGTCACCCAGGTTGGACCGCTGGTGACGGTGCTGATCGTGGCCGGCGCGGGTGCGACCGCGATGTGCGCCGATCTGGGCTCGCGCACCATTCGCGAAGAGATCGACGCCATGGAGGTGCTGGGTATCAACCCGGTGCAGCGGCTGGTGACGCCGCGGGTACTGGCGTCGGGTCTGGTTGCGCTGCTGCTCAACTCGCTGGTGGTGATCATCGGCATCCTCGGCGGTTATGTCTTCTCGGTGTTCGTCCAAGACGTGAACCCGGGTGCGTTCGCCGCCGGCATCACCCTGCTGACCGGCGTTCCCGAGGTGATCATTTCGTGTGTGAAGGCGGCCCTGTTTGGTCTGATCGCCGGATTCGTCGCCTGCTATCGCGGCCTGATGATCACCGGTGGCGGCGCCAAAGCCGTCGGAAACGCGGTCAACGAGACAGTGGTGTACGCGTTCATGGCGCTGTTTGTGGTCAACGTGGTTGTCACGGCGATCGGCATCCGATTGACGACGGGTTGATGCCATGGGATCGATGACTGTTCTGCGCACCAACTACCCGCGACTGTTCCGTCAGTTCCGCCGACCGACCGGCTTCTTCAGTCGGATCGGCGATCACACTCTGTTCTACGGAAAAGCGATCGCCGGCATCCCGGCGGCGATCACGCGCTATCGCAAGGAGATCATTCGCCTCATCGCCGAGATTTCCATGGGCGCAGGCACTCTGGCGATGATCGGTGGCACCGTGGCCATCGTCGGCTTCCTGACCCTGGCCGCCGGTGGAACGCTGGCGGTGCAGGGTTACTCATCGCTGGGCAATATCGGCATCGAGGCGCTGACCGGATTCCTGGCCGCTTTCATCAACGTCCGGATCTCCGCACCGGTGGTCGCCGGTATCGGTCTGGCGGCGACCTTCGGTGCCGGCGTGACCGCGCAGCTCGGGGCCATGCGGATCAACGAGGAGATTGACGCACTGGAATCGATGGGCATCCGTCCCATCGAGTACCTGGTGTCGACTCGCCTGGTGGCGGGCATGATCGCGATCACCCCGCTGTACTCGATTGCGGTGATCCTGTCGTTTCTGGCCAGCCAGTTCGTGACGGTGGTGCTGTTCGGGCAGTCCAAAGGCCTCTACGACCACTACTTCAACACCTTCCTCAACCCGATCGACCTGTTGTGGTCGTTCCTGCAGGCAGTGTTGATGGCGATCACGATCCTGCTGATACATACCTATTTCGGCTACTTCGCCACCGGTGGGCCCTCCGGCGTCGGTGTCGCGGTGGGCAATGCGGTGCGGACCTCCCTGATCGTGGTCGTGTCGGTGACCTTGTTTGTGTCGCTGGCGATCTACGGTTCCAACGGCAACTTCAACCTGGCCGGGTAGGGGAGCGAGATGACGAGAAATCTCGGACCCGGACCGAGCGACCGATCCGAAACTGAAACCGCGGCAGTGCCGGTTGCGGCTAGTGCCGGACGCAGTTTCGGCGCCCGCGGTAGCGCCCGCCCGATCGCCGGACTGTTGACCGTGCTGACCCTGGTGGTGATTTTCGCCGTTGCCGTCGGACTCTTCCGGGACAGTTTCAAGACGACAGTTCCGGTGACCGTCATTTCGGACCGGGCCGGCCTGGTGATGTACCCCGAGGCGAAGGTCAAACTGAACGGCGCGCAGGTCGGCAAGGTCGCCTCGATTGAACCGCTATCCGACGGCAGTGCTGCCCTGCATCTGGCCATCGACCCGGCTTCGCTCGACGCCATTCCGGCCAACGTGGGTGCCGAGATCGCGTCGTCGACGGTGTTCGGTTCCAAGTTCGTCGAACTGGTGCCGCCCGCCGACCCGTCGGCCAGTTCGCTCAGTGCCGGCAAGGTGATCCAGGGCAGCAACGTCACCGTCGAGGTCAACACCGTCTTCCAGCAACTGGTGTCAATTCTGTCCAAGGTCGAGCCTGCCAAGCTCAATCAGACCCTCGGAGCGCTGTCCCAATCGCTGCGCGGCCGGGGCGACAAGTTCGGGCAGGGTCTGGCGGACCTCGATAGCGCGCTGATCAAGATCAACCCTGCGCTGGAAAGCCTCAACCACGTGATCGCCGTTGCACCAACGGTTTTCGATGCCTTTGCCGATGCATCGCCGGACCTGCTGGCTCTGCTGGGCAACGCCTCCCGTGTGGGTGAAACCGTGGTGGATCAGCAGGGCAATCTTGATGCCCTGCTGGTCAGCGCCATCGGGTTGGCGGATATCGGAACCGACGTGGTCTCGGCCAACCGGCAGCCGCTGACCGACGTGCTTCGTCTGCTGGTGCCGACCACCGATCTGACCAACCAGTACAACGCAGCGCTGACCTGTGGCATCGGCGGTTTGATCCCGCTGGCTACCGGCCCGGGTGCGCCTGTCCCCGGCGCTGTGCTGCTGCAGTCCTTCTTCCTGGGTCGTGAGCGGTACCGGTACCCGGGCAACCTGCCCAAGGTGGCGGCCAAGGGTGGTCCGCAGTGCACCGACCTGCCCAACGTGCCGTATGAGAAGCGGACGCCGTTCGTGGTCGCCGATATCGGAGCCAACCAGGCGGAGTACGGCAACCAGGGAATCCTGCTGAACTCCGACGGTCTCAAGCAGGCGCTCTTCGGGCCCCTCGACGGCCCGCCGCGCAACACCGCGCAGATCGGGCAGCCCGGCGGATGAGCAGCCTACGTAATACCTCGATCAAGGTCGGCATCTTCGGCATCGTGATGCTGATGCTGACCGGTGTGCTGTTCGCGATCTTCAGTCAGTACCGCGCCGGGACGGACAGTAAATACTCGGCGGTGTTCACCGATGCGTCGAGCCTCAAGTCGGGTGATTCGGTCCGTGTCGCCGGTATACGGGTGGGAACGGTCAAAGCCGTTGACCTGCAACCTGATAACTCGGTGATCGTCGGGTTCGGCGCCGACCGCAACATCGTGTTGACCTCCGGCACCAAGGCGGCGGTGCGCTACCTCAACCTCGTCGGTGATCGCTATCTGGAACTCCTCGACAGCCCGGGGTCGACGAAAGTTCAGCCGCCCGGATCGGTGATCCCAGCTGACCGTACCGAGGCTGCGCTGGATCTCGACCTGCTGCTGGGCGGTCTGAAACCCCTTGTGCAAGGGCTCAATCCGCAGGCGGTCAACGCGCTGACGAATTCCCTGATTCAGGTGCTGCAGGGCCAGGACGGCAACCTGGAGTCGTTGTTCGCCAAGACATCGTCATTCTCCAACTCGCTGGCCGATAATAGTCAGACCGTGCAGCAGTTGGTCGACAACCTCAACGTTGTGCTGGCGACGATCAGCAAGGACGGCGAGAAGTTTTCCGGCACCGTCGACGGCCTGGAAAAACTCATCACCGGGCTGGCCCAGGACCGCAATCCGATCGGTGATGCCATCGCGGCACTGGACGGCGGAACCGCATCGCTGACCGACCTGCTCAATCAAGCCCGCACCCCACTGGCCGGCACCGTGGACCAACTCGCCCGGTTGGCCCCGTTGCTGGACCAGGACAAGGAGACCTTGGATATCGCCCTGCAGAAGGCGCCGGCGAACTACCGCAAGCTGGTTCGCCTCGGCTCCTATGGCAGCTGGATCAATCAGTACCTGTGCGGGATGTCGGCACGGGTCACCGATCTGCAGGGGCGAACGGCGTACTTCCCCTGGATTCTGCAGCACACGGCAAGGTGTTCCGAGCCGTGATCATGAGATACCGCGGTTCCAACCTCATCCGCTCCGGCTTGATCGGCCTGGCGCTGATCGTGCTTGTCATCATCATCGGGTTGCAGCCGGAGCGGCTGTTGTCGCTGGCGACCTCCGTCCGTCACCAGGCGCTGTTCACCGAGGCCGGCGGCATTGCGCCCGGCAACGACGTCAAGGTCTCCGGAGTCAAGGTCGGGACCGTCTCCGACGTCGCGTTGCGAGAGGGCAAGGCACTGGTGACGTTCATGGTGAACGGGAAGGTGCGACTGGGTTCGGACACCACCGCCCACATCCGCACCGGAACGCTGCTGGGACAGCGGTTGCTGACGCTGGAATCGGACGGTACGGGCACGCTCCGATCCGCCGACGTCATCCCGGTATCGCGCACCGGCGCGCCGTATTCGCTGACCGACGCTGTCAGCGAGTTCACGGCCAACACCAGGGACACCGACACCGGCGCGCTCAATAAATCCCTGGACACCCTGTCGGTGACGATCGACCGGCTGGCCCCGCAACTGGCGCCGACCTTCGACGGTTTGAGCCGGATCTCCCGGGCGCTCAACGAGCGCAACGAGTCACTGAGCGGTCTGCTCAAAAGCGCTTCCGAGGTGACCGCGGTGCTCGGTCAACGCAGCCAACAGGTCAATACCCTGATTCTCAACGCCAACGAGTTGCTCGGGGTTCTTGAGCAGCGGCGGTACGCGATCGTCAGCCTGCTGGCCAACACCTCGGCGCTGTCTCAGCAGCTGACCGGTCTGGTCAACGACAATGAGTCGGAACTTGCACCTGCCCTGGAGCAACTGAACGCGGTGACTGCGATGTTGCAGCGCAACAATGACAACCTCGGCAAGGCGCTGGCAGGCCTGGCGAAGTTCCAGGTGACCCAGTCCGAAGCGGTCAATAACGGATACTTTTACAA
>JBAXIR010000026.1:0-23048 GCA_037138275.1 Mycobacteriaceae bacterium
GCCGCAACCTGCTCGCGCATGACTTCGTTGACCCCGCCACCGAAGGTGATCACCAGGTTGCGCTTGGTATGGGAGTCGAGCCAGCGCAACATTTCGGCAGTCTCCTCCTCGGCGGGATTGCCGTACTTGGCGACGATCTCCTCGGCCAGCCGGCCGATCCGCTGGATGCGCTCGGTGGAGAACACCTTGGTCGCGGCGGCGTCGGCGACCTCGACGGTCTCCCCCGATGAGGCAACCTGCCAGTTGAGCAACTCATTGACCCGCCAGATCGAATGGATCTCGCCGAGTGCGCGCTTGACGTCGTCCTGATCGATCGGCGTGACGTTGTTGCCGCGGGGCTTGGATGCCCAGGCTTGTACGCGGTCGTAGATTCCGGCGATTTTGCCGGCCGGGCCGAGCATGACGCGCTCGTGGTTGAGTTGGGTGGTGATCAGTCGCCAACCCGCGTTCTCCTCGCCAACGAGCATTTCGGCGGGAACCCGAACATCGTTGTAGTACGTCGCATTGGTGTGGTGCGCACCGTCGGACAGGATGATGGGCGTCCATGAGTAGCCCGGGTCCTTGGTATCGACGATCAGGATGGAAATGCCCTTGTGCTTAGCGGCTTCCGGATCGGTACGGCAGGCCAGCCAGACGTAATCGGCGTCATGGCCGCCGGTGGTCCAGATTTTTTGGCCGTTGACGATGTACTCGTCACCATGCCGGACTGCCGAGGTACGCAATGCCGCAAGGTCGGTGCCTGCTTCAGGTTCGGAATAGCCGATCGCGAAGTGCACCTCACCGGCCAGAATCGCCGGTAGGAACTTCTTCTTCTGCAACTCCGTGCCGTAGACCTGCAGGGTCGGGCCGACAGTCTGCAGGGTCACCGCGGGAAGCGGCACCTCGGCTCGCGCGGCCTCGTTGACAAAGATCTGCTGCTCAATCTGCCCGAGGCCTAGGCCACCGAACTCCTTGGGCCAGCCCACGCCGAGCTTGCCGTCAGAGCCCATCCGCCTGATGATCGCGCGGTAGGCCTTACCGTGGCGGTCGACCTCCATCTCCGCCGCTTCTTCCGGGGAGATCAGGTTCTGGAAATACTGCCGGAACTCAGCCTGCAGTTGCCGTTGCTCGGGTGTCAGTTCGATGTACATTGCGCTCCAACCAGTTCCAGACGATGAGCCGGCCCGCCCAGCAGACGAGTCAGATCCTTGATTGATGAGTAGTACCGATGCATAGGATAGGTGACGTCCATTCCCATACCGCCGTGCAAATGATGACAGATCTGCATCGCCGGCGGTGCCTCCGACGTCAGCCAGTAACCCAGCACGTCGAGATCGCCGTCGGCGTCGCGGCCTTCGGTCAAGCGCCAGATTGCCGACGTCGAAATCAGGTCTAGCGTCCGCGAGGAGATGTAGATCTCCGCCAGTTGCGCCGAGACCGCCTGGAAGGTGGCCAGCGGCCTACCGAACTGGTGGCGATTCGTCACGTAGTCCGCGGTCAACCGCACCGCGCCGGCAACAAGTCCGGCCGCGTATGCCCCGCCCGTTGCGAGCACCAACTGGTTGACGCGGTGCGCCGTAGAGCCGTCCAGTACCGCGTCGGAATCGACCGCCACATCGGAGAACGTGACGGCATATTCATCGGCACCGGTCGATGACGGCGTCGGGATCAGGCGCACGCCATCGGCTTTGGGCGAGACCACCACGGCGCCACTGTCGGTGGTGACCAGAATCCAGGCGGCCTGTTCGGCGTAGGGAACCGCAACCTTGGTGCCGTTGAGCCGGCCACGTACCAGCGTGGTCGCCGGCCGATCCGGCAGCGCGGCACCCGGTTCGTTGAGGCCCGCGGTGAGGATCGCGCCCTTGGCGACGCCGTCGAGGAAGCGGTCCTGCTGCCCCTCGGAGGCCAGATCCAACAGCGGCACCAGGCCGAGGCCCAAGGTGGCAAACGCGGGCGAAATCGTCGCGTGCCGACCGATCCCGGTCAGCGCGGTCGCGATCTCGGGCAGCCCGACTCCGTCGCCGCCGAGGCGGTCGGGCACTCCGAGTGCGATAACACCGCCGGAAACCAATGCCTCCCAGGTGTTTTCACGGTCGAGCACCGTACTCACCACATCGGCGACGGCCTGCTGTTCCGGGTTCGGAGTGAAGTCCACCCGAGCCTCCTTACGGGGTTGCGCGCTGTGGGCGCGATGAAGGGAATGGGAGTTTAGGACGCGGACGAACCGGTGTAGTCGACCTGCCAGTGCTTGATCCCGTTAAGCCAACCCGACCGCAGCCGGTCCGGCGTACCGGCCGGGGTCAGGTCAGGCATGTGATCGGCGATGGCGTTGAAAATCAGGTTAATGGTCATCCGTGCCAGGTTCGCGCCGATGCAGAAGTGCACTCCGGTGCCACCGAACCCGACGTGCGGGTTGGGGTCGCGAAGAATGTTGAACGTGTGCGGATCGTCGAACACCTCCTCGTCGAAGTTTGCGGAACGGTAGAACATCACCACCCGCTGACCGGCTTTGATCGTGACTCCGGACAATTCTGTATCGACGACGGCGGTGCGCTGAAAGGCGGTGACCGGCGTTGCCCAGCGGACGATCTCATCGGCCGCGGTCACCGGACGATCCCGCTTATACAGCTCCCACTGATCCGGGTTTTCGGTGAAGGCGATCATCCCGTGCGTGATCGAGTTTCGGGTGGTCTCACTGCCGGCGACGGCCAGCATCAGGACGAAGAAGGCGAACTCGTCATCGGTCAATTTCTCCCCGGCGACATCGGCGTTGATCAGCGCGGTGACGATATCGTCCCCGGGTTCCTTCGCCTTCAACTCGGCCATCTTCATGGCGTAACCCAGCATCTCCATCGACGATGTCCGCCCGTCGACGTGGGCGAACTCCGGGTCCTCGTTGCCGGTCATCTCATTGGTCCAGCGGAACAGCTGATCCCGGTCATCCTGCGGTACGCCGAGAAGCCCGGCGATGGCCTGCAGTGGCAACTCGCAGGACACCTGCTCGACGAAGTCGCCGTGGCCTGCCGACGCAGCATTTTTCGCGATGTTCTCGGCACGCTCGTGGAGTTGGTCACGAAGACGCCCGACGGCGCGCGGAGTGAACCCGCGGGAGATGATCCGGCGCAGCCGGTCGTGGTGCTCGCCGTCCATGTTGATCAGGATCACCGACTGCATGTCGATGTCCTCGCGAGCGATATCGTCGGCGAATTGCGGAAGCGCAGTGTTGGGACCGCTGGCGTAGATGTCGTTTCGGCGCGAGACTTCTTTGACGTCCTTGTGCCTGGTGACTGCCCAGTAACCGCCGTCGTTAAATCCACCCTTCCCGATTTGCTGCTCACACCACCAGACCGGAGCGGTTCGGCGCAGCTCAGCAAGCTCGTCGATGGGCAGCCCCCTCACGCAGAGGTCCGGGTCCAGAAAATCCAGACCTGCGGGAATGTTGGGGGTGGGCATGATTCGTGCACTCCTCAATAAATATGACGTGTTCTAGTGTCAGTAAAACACGGCTCCACCGCAGACGAAAGGCACGCCAGCATCCTCGCTTGTCAGGGGAATGAAACGTGTTCTAGCCTGACGCCATGGGTAATCCTGTGATCGTCGAAGCCACCCGAAGCCCGATCGGAAAGCGCGGTGGCTGGCTTTCCGGGCTGCACGCGACGGAAATTCTGGGTGGTGTGCAGAAGGCTCTGGTCGACAAGGCGGGAGTCGATGCCGCGACCGTCGAGCAGGTGATCGGTGGCTGCGTGACGCAATACGGCGAGCAGTCCAACAACATCACCCGGGTCGCCTGGCTGACCGCCGGACTCCCCGAACAGGTAGGCGCCACCACGGTCGACTGCCAGTGCGGCAGCGCCCAGCAGGCCAACCATCTGATTGCCGGCCTGATCGCTGCCGGCGCCATCGACATCGGCATCGCCTGCGGAATCGAGGCGATGAGCCGAGTCGGCCTGGGCGCGAACGCCGGGCCGGACCGCACCAAGATCCGTGCCGAGTCGTGGGACCTCGACATGCCCGATCAATTCACCGCCGCTGAGCGGATTGCCAAGCGCCGCGGCATCACTCGTGCCGATCTGGACCACCTCGGGCTGATCTCGCAGCAGAAGGCGAAGCGTGCCTGGGACGAGCATCGCTTCGACCGCGAGATCTCGGCACTGGAGGCCCCGGTACTCGACGAGAACAAACAACCCACCGCCGAGCGCCACATGGTCGGTCGTGATCAGGGCCTGCGCGATACCACCGCCGAAGGCCTGGCCGCGCTCAAGCCGGTGATGGAGGGTGGCCTGCACACCGCGGGCACGTCGTCGCAGATCTCCGATGGCGCGGCCGCCGTGCTGTGGATGGATGAGGACAAGGCCAAGGCCCTCGGACTGAAGCCGCGCGCGCGCATCGTCAGCCAGGCCCTCGTCGGCTCCGAGGTCTACTACCACCTCGACGGCCCTGTGCAGTCCACCGCGAAAGTCCTGGAGAAGGCCGGAATGACCATGGCCGATATCGACCTCGTCGAGATCAACGAAGCGTTCGCCTCGGTGGTCCTCAGCTGGGCCCAGGTCTACAACGCCGATTTGGACATGGTGAACGTCAACGGCGGTGCCATCGCCCTGGGTCATCCCGTCGGCAGCACCGGCAGTCGGCTGATCACCACCGCACTGCATGAACTTGAGCGCACCGACAAATCCACCGCGCTCATCACCATGTGCGCAGGCGGGGCGTTGTCCACGGGCACCATCATCGAGCGGATCTAGTCATGGCAGCCAGTGCACCCAAGGGTCTGAATTCACCGCAGACCAAGCACATCATCAAGTGGATGTCGCGGGCGAACACCTGGCTGTACCGCAAGACTGACGGCAAGATCGGCGGCAAGTTCCTCAAGGGCGCCCCGGTGGCACTGCTAACGACCACCGGCCGCAAGACCGGCGAGCCGCGGGTCAGCCCGCTGCTGTACCTGCGCGAGGGCAACCGGGTGATTCTGGTTGCCTCACAGGGCGGGGCCGCGACCAATCCGATGTGGTACCTCAACCTCAAGGCCAAACCGGCGGTGTCCGTTCAGATCAAGAATGAAACTCTGCATCTGACCGCCCGTGATGCCACCGAGGCGGAGCGAACGTCCTACTGGCCCAAGCTGACTGCGATGTATTCCAGCTTCGACGATTACCAGTCCTGGACCGACCGGGTGATCCCGGTCGTCATCTGTGACCCGTAGCGGGAGACTCAGGCGCCGTAGACCGGCACCGGCGGCCGGCCCTCGGCGAGCAGGCTTCGCACCACGGGGCCGAGCTCACCCGGCTCCCAGCGTGCGCCCTTGTCCACCTCGGCGCCGTGCTGCCACCCTTCGGCAGCCCGGATGATTCCGCCCTCGACCTCGAACACCCGGCCGGTCACATCGCGGGATTCGACGCTGCCCAGCCAGACCACCAACGGCGAAATGTTTTCCGGCGCCATGGAATCGAAATCCTGGCCCTGCGTTGACATCATCTCGGCGAAGACGCCCTCGGTCATCCGGGTGCGCGCCGACGGCGCAATCGCGTTCACCGTGACGCCGTAGCGGCCCATCTCGGTTGCAGCCACCAGAGTGAATGCGGCGATACCGGCCTTGGCGGCGCTGTAGTTGCCCTGCCCGACGCTGCCCTGCAGGCCGGCGCCGGAACTGGTGTTGATGATGCGGGCATCGACCTCTTTTCCCTCTTTGGACAGTGCCCGCCAGTAGGCGCCGGCGTGCCGGGTGGTGGCGAAGTGTCCTTTCAGGTGTACCGCGATGACGGCATCGAACTCGTCCTCACTGGTGTTGGCGATCATCCGGTCGCGCACAATGCCGGCATTGTTGACCAGAACGTCGAGCCCACCGAACGTATCGACCGCGGTCTGGATCAGTCCTGCCGCCTGGTCCCAATCGGCGACATTCGCGCCACTGGTGACGGCTTCCCCACCGGCAGAAACGATTTCATCAACAACGCCCTGCGCGGCGCTACCACCGCCGGCCGGCGATCCATCCAGTCCCACACCGATGTCGTTGACCACAACCTGTGCGCCTTCAGCGGCGAAGGCCAGCGCATGTGCTCGACCGATTCCACCACCGGCACCGGTGACGATGACAACCCGACCATCGAGCAATCCCAT
This sequence comes from Mycobacteriaceae bacterium, assembly GCA_037138275.1. Classification (GTDB taxonomy): domain Bacteria; phylum Actinomycetota; class Actinomycetes; order Mycobacteriales; family Mycobacteriaceae; genus Mycobacterium. The sequence continues at coordinate 6,094 of JBAXIR010000026.1, forward strand.
TTCTGTTCTCCTACCTGTTGGCACTGGACGCGGACAGATACGGCGGTGGCTCCCCACCGCCGTGCACCGCAAGTGTTGAACCGCTGACATACGATGCCGCATCCGAAGCCAAAAACGCTGCAGCCCAACCGATGTCTTCCGGTTTCGCCAGCCTGCCCAGCGGGACGGTAGCAGCCACCGCGGCTTGGGAATCGCTGTCGCCGTAGAACAACTCGGCCTGCTCGGTGGCGACCATACCGACCACGACGGCGTTGACCCGGACCTTCGGCGCCCACTCGACGGCGAGTGAGGTGGTGAGACTGTCCACCCCGGCCTTCGCGGCGCCGTAGGCGGCGGTGCCCGGCGACGGACGGCGACCACTGACGCTGGAGATCGAGATGATTGATCCGCCGCGGTCCTGCTGCTGCATGACGGCGTTGGCGGCCTGCGATACGTGCAGCATGCCGAGCAGATTGAGTTCGATGATCTTCTGGTGGAATCGCGGCGAGGCATCGGCGGCCAGTGCAAAGGGCGATCCCCCGGCATTGTTGACCACCACATCCAACCGACCGTGCTTGGCGACGATCACGTCGATCAGCGCCGCGACCGCCTCGGCGTCGCGCACATCGCAACTGTGGAACTCATACGGCAGACCCTCGACGGGTCGGCGGGCACACGTGACGACGGTGGCGCCCTGGCCGGCGAACACGGCGCTGATTCCGGCGCCGACACCGCGCACCCCGCCGGTCACCAGAACGACGCGACCGCCCAAACCCAGGCTGATTCGGGAACTGTCTGGCACGTGGATCACTGTGCTAGCCTACCAAGCAAGTGCTTGCTTAGGTATTTCTGGTATCCACCCCGTCAGGAAGTTCCCCATGACGATCACCTCCCGCACCGTCGAACCCGGCATCGTCGCGGTCACGGTCGACTATCCACCGGTCAACGCGATCCCCTCGCGTGGCTGGTTCGAACTGGCCGACACCATCACCGCGGCCGGCCGCGATATGGCCACCCACGTGGTGATCCTGCGCGCCGAGGGTCGGGGCTTCAACGCCGGAGTGGACATCAAGGAGATGCAGCAGACCGAGGGATTCGGCGCACTGATCGACGCCAACCGCGGCTGCTTCGCGGCGTTCAAGGCCGTCTACGAGTGCGAGGTCCCGGTGGTGGCTGTGGTCAACGGGTTCTGCGTGGGCGGCGGTATCGGGCTGGTCGGCAATGCCGACGTGATCGTGGCCTCCGATGACGCGGTGTTCGGGTTGCCCGAGGTCGAACGCGGGGCCCTCGGCGCGGCCACCCATCTGTCTCGACTGGTTCCGCAACACATGATGCGGCGGCTGTTCTTCACCGCCGCCACCGTGGATGCCGCCACCCTGCACCACTTCGGTTCGGTGCACGAGGTGGTCCCGCGGGCCGACCTCGACGAGGCCGCGCTGCGGGTGGCCCGCGATATCGCCATCAAGGACACCCGCGTGATCCGCGCCGCCAAGGAGGCACTGAACCTCATCGACGTGCAGCGGGTGAACTCGAGTTACCGGATGGAGCAGGGCTTCACGTTTGAGCTCAACCTGTCCGGTGTCTCCGACGAACACCGTGATGCCTTCGCCGGTACGAAGAAGGCGAAGTAGTGAGAGACAAACGCACCACACTCGAGGCGGCGGTGTCGCAGATCGAGTCGGGCATGACGATCGGGATCGGTGGCTGGGGATCACGACGCAAGCCGATGGCATTCGTCCGGGCGCTCTTGCGGACCGACGTCACCGACCTGACCGTGGTCAGCTACGGCGGTCCCGACGTCGGCCTGCTGTGCTCAGCCGGCAAGCTGGCAAAGCTGTACTACGGCTTCGTGTCCCTGGACTCGCCCCCGTTCTATGACCCCTGGTTCGCGCGTGCCCGCACCACCGGGGCGATCGTCGCGCGCGAGATGGACGAGGGCATGTTGCGCTGCGGCCTGCAGGCGGCAGCGCAGCGGTTGCCGTTCCTGCCGATCCGCGCCGGACTGGGGAGTTCGGTGCCCGACTTCTGGGACGGGGAGTTAAAGACGGTGCAGTCCCCGTACCCGTCCAACTCCCCGGCGAACTCCGGCCACGAAGAATTGATCGCGATGCCGGCATTGCGACTTGATGCGGCGTTCGTCCACCTCAACCTCGGCGACCGGCACGGCAATGCGGCCTACACCGGTATCGATCCCTACTTCGACGACCTGTTCCTGATGGCAGCCGACCGGCGCTTCCTGTCGGTAGAACGAGTCGTGGAAACCGACGAGCTGATCAAATCGGTTCCACCGCAAGCGCTTCTGGTGAACCGCATGATGGTCGACCAGATCATCGAAGCGCCCGGCGGGGCTCACTTCACCACCGCGGAACCGGATTACGGTCGCGACGAGAAGTTCCAGCAGCACTACGCGAAAGCGGCCGCCGAGGAAGACACCTGGGCCCAATTCGTCAAAAAATACCTGTCGGGCAGTGAAGCCGACTACCAGGCTGCGGTGCGCCAGCCAACGGAGACGTCATGATCCAGGTGAGCCGAGCAGAAGTGTGCGTCATCGCCTGCGCGGAATTGTTCCGCGACGCCGGCGAGATCATGGTCAGCCCGATGACCACCATCGTGTCAATCGGTGCCCGACTGGCCCGGCTGACCTTCTCCCCCGACATTCTGCTGTCCGACGGAGAGGCGCGCCTACTGGCCGACACGCCCGCGATCGGTGCCACGGGTGCCATCGAGGGCTGGATGCCATTCGGCCGGGTTTTCGAGACCCTCGCCTGGGGCCGCAGGCACGTCGTCATGGGCGCCAACCAGATCGACCGCTACGGCAACCAAAACCTGTCGGCCTTCGGACCGCTGCAGCATCCAACCCGACAGATGTTCGGTGTCCGGGGCGCGCCCGGCAACACCATCAACCATGCCACCAGCTACTGGGTGGGAAACCACACCAAGCGAGTCTTCTGCGATTCCGTCGACATCGTGTCCGGGATCGGTTGGGACAAAGTCGATCCGGACAACCCCGCCTACCGCTTCGCCAACATCTACCGGGTGGTGAGCAACCTCGGGGTGTTCGACTTCAACGGCCCGGACCACACCATGCGCGCGGTATCCCTGCACCCCGGAGTAGATCCTGAGGACGTCGCTGCCAACACCGCCTTCGAGGTTCACAACCTCGACGATGCCCCGGCAACACGGCTGGCCTCCGGCGACGAACTGGAGTTGATCCGCGTCCGCATCGACCCGAAAGCATTACGCGATAAAGAAGTTACGATGCCAGCTGACAAGGGGAGTAAGGCATGAGAATCCAGACTGCGCTGACCCGGATGGTCGGCATCGAACACCCGGTGGTGCAGACCGGAATGGGGTGGGTGGCCGGGGCACGGTTGGTGTCGGCGACCGCGAACGCCGGTGGACTGGGGATCCTCGCGGCCGCCACGATGACCATCGACGAACTGGCGACTGCGATCACCAAGGTGAAGGCCGCGACAGACCGGCCCTTCGGCGTCAACATCCGGGCCGACGCCGCCGACGCCGGAGACCGGGTCGACCTGATGATCCGCGAGGGTGTGAAGGTGGCCTCGTTCGCGCTGGCACCCAACCAGGAACTCATCGCACGACTCAAAGAGGCCGGATCGGTGGTGATCCCGTCCATCGGAGCCGCGAAACACGCCAAAAAGGTGGCGGCGTGGGGAGCCGACGCGGTGATCGTGCAGGGCGGCGAGGGCGGCGGCCATACCGGCCCGGTCGCCACCACACTGCTGCTGCCGTCGGTGCTGGATGTGTTGGACGGCACCGATGTTGCCGTGGTGGCCGCCGGAGGGTTCTTCGATGGTCGCGGCCTGGCCGCCGCGCTGTCCTACGGAGCGGCCGGCGTGGCGATGGGAACCCGATTCCTGCTGACGACGGATTCCACCGTTCCGGAATCGGTCAAGCAGCGTTACCTGGAAACCGGATTGGACGGCACCGTCGTGTCGACCCGGGTCGACGGTATGCCGCACCGGGTGTTGCGGACCGGACTTGTGGAAAAACTCGAAAGCGGTTCGCCGGTCAGGGGTTTCACTGCCGCGATCCTGAACGCCGCCAAATTCAAGAAGATGTCTCAGATGTCGTGGATATCGATGCTCCGGGATGGGTTGACCATGCGCCAGGCCAAGGATCTGACCTGGTCCCAGGTGATCATGGCGGCGAATACCCCGATGCTGCTCAAGGCCGGACTGGTCGACGGCAACAACGACGCGGGTGTGCTGGCCTCAGGTCAGGCGACCGGGATCATCGAGGATCTGCCGTCATGCGCGCAACTCATCGACAGCATCGTCGCTGATGCGATCAAGCACCTTCAGTCGGCGACAGCTCTTATCGACTGACGCGTCGCGCTGGGGCTGCCGCGTGGGCGGCGGTCGACTTTCCCACCAGTGGGTGCCGCGCACTCTGTGTAGACGCGGAGCGCGCGGTCACCGAGGCGGCCGACGGAAGCCGTTGGGCCGCACTGCGTCGCGCGCGCATCGGTTTTTCCACAGCGGAACGGCTGGGATTCGGTGAGACCGCCGCAGCGGTAACCGGCGCCGTCGGCGTCGTCATACCGATATCGCGAGCCGCATCGTGGATTCCCTGCCCGATCGCGTTGACCAGGTCAACGGTGAGGGTGATCGGATTGACCAACGGGATGAGCCGAAACGGCGCCGCCTGACCGTATGGCAGCGACCGGTCGTATCCGGTCTCGATGAGCACCTGCAGCGCCGGCTGGATCAGGTCGATGAGCGGCGTGGTCAGGAACTCGGTGTGAGTAAAAGCTCCGAATTCGCGAAGTGGTTGCAGCAGTGGCAGATTCGGTGTCGGAATCAGGACGTAGGTGGTGTCGCTGCCCTGGGTGTGCTGCTGGTGGGCCGGGTCGGCGATCGCTGCCGCCAACTCGTCGGGGGTAAGTCCGTTCGGCAACTCGTCAGGATTGCGGCCATTCGGTGCCAGGTAGCTGCCGTGGATGTACCAGAAGCCCAGCGTCGCGTTGAGGTCGGCCAGCAGGTTGATCGGGTACAGCGGAAAGTCGACGACCCCGTCGTATTGGAAGGCGATATCGACGGTCGACATCGCGGTGTCGGTCGGGGTTGGTTGCCCGAACGTCGCGTCCAGGATGGGGACAGTGCCGAACATCGCCAGGCGTTCGAACAATCCACCGTTGGGCCGATTGGGGTTGCCGATCAGGACGAAGTTGATATCGGCCTGATCTTCCGGCGAGAGCAAGCTCAACTGTGACTTCTCGATGCTGGCGACCGTCGCGCCCTGCGAGTAGCCGAAGATCACCACCGGATCCTGTCCGCTGGGGTTGTAGGCACCGACCAGATCACTGGTCAGTTGGGCTACACCGCTGGCCACCGACTCGTCGAGTTTGGCTCCGGTCAGCCCGCCCCACCCCTCCCAGGGGAACGGCCAAAACTGCGCGAGATAGGGCACTGGTTCGGGAGTGCACGCGCTCGAACACGACGCCGTTGTCGGGCTGATGTAGTAGCCCACGGCGTTCTCCATGTAGCCGGGTACAACCGCGGGGTTCGGAACAGCCGTGCCGGGCACGATCAGTGCCGTCGCCGTGAGCGTGACGGCTGCGGTGACAGCGCCACTGACCGCGGTAACGACCGCGCAGAGCGCGGCTGCAAGCGCGACAACCATGGCTCGCGCAAGAGATCCGATGAGAATCCTCACACGACGAATCCTGACATGCGATTGCCGGATTGGGACTGGAAGTCGCTAGAGCCGCTCAATGATCGTCACATTAGCGGTGCCGCCGCCCTCGCACATGGTCTGCAGGCCGTATCGGCCGCCGGTGCGCTCAAGTTCGTTGAGCATGGTGGCGAACAGTTTGGCTCCCGTCGCGCCGAGCGGATGGCCGAGTGCGATGGCCCCGCCGTTGGGGTTGACCTTCGCCGGGTCGGCCTTGGTCTCCTTGATCCAGGCCAGCACCACCGGCGCGAAGGCCTCGTTGATCTCCACGACGTCGATATCGTCGATCGCCAACCCGGTCTTCTCCAGGGCGTATCGGGTTGCCGGAATGGGCCCGGTCAGCATCAGTACCGGGTCGGCGCCACGGCAGCTGATGTGGTGGATGCGGGCCCGCGGTGTCAGTTTGTGGTCTTTAACTCCCCTCTCCGAAGCAAGCAGGACCGCACTCGCGCCATCGCAGATCTGGCTGGCCACCGCGGCCGTCATCCGTCCGCCCTCGGAAAGCGTGGGCAGGCCGGCCATCTTCTCCAGGGTGGTCTCACGTGGGGTCTCGTCGACCCCGAATCCGTCGACGGTGATGATCTCGTTGTCGAAGTGGCCGCCCCGGATCGCGGTGAAGGCCCGCTCATGGCTGGCCAGCGCGAAACGCTCCATATCGTCGCGGGAGATATCCCAGCGTTCGGCGATCATTTCCGCGCCGCGGAACTGGGAGATCTCCTCATCGCCGTAACGCTCCAGCCAGAACTTCGACTCATTGGTCGGCGTGGTGAATCCGAACTCCTTTCCGACGATCATCGCCGCGGAGATCGGGATCTGGCTCATGTTTTGCATGCCGCCGGCCAGGATCAGGTCGGCGGTTCCCGCCATGATGGCCTGTGCACCAAAGGAAATCGCCTGTTGGCTGGAGCCGCACTGGCGGTCGACGGTGACTCCGGGCACCTCCTCCGGGAATCCGGCGGCCAGCCAGGTGAGCCGGCCGATATTGCCGGCCTGACCACCGATAGCGTCCACACAGCCGACGATGGCGTCATCCACAGCGGCCGGGTCGACGTCGTTGCGATCGAAGATCCCCCGGAACGCGTGCACGCCCAGGTCGATGGGGTGAACACCCGCTAGCGAGCCGTTGCGCTTGCCGACCGGGGTACGCACCGCGTCGATGACGTACGCCTCAGACATGGCCATGGGACTTCTCCTTAAGTGGTGCGACGGCGTCAGCCGGCGGCGGCAATGCCGCCGAGAACGATTGCGAGGTACTGCTTGCCGACCTGTTCGGCGGTCAGCGGACCGCCGGGTTGATACCAGCGCACCGACACCCAGGTGGTGTCGCGAATGAATCGGTACACCAGATCCACGTCCATGCCGGATTGGAAGTAGCCCTGCGCGATGCCTTCGTTGAGGACGTCGACCCACATCGCGCGGTGGCGCTGATTGAGTTCCTCGACGTAGGAGAAACGTGGCTGCGACGAGAGTCGCTTGGCCTCGTCCTGATAGATGACCACCTCGGCGTGCCGGTGTTCGATGGCGTCGAACGAAGCCATGAACAGGCCCTTGAGTCGCGCCAGCGGATTCGGTTCGGTATCGACGATGTGCTGATAGCGGTCGAACAACCAGGTCAGGAAGGTGCTCAGCACTTCGTCGACCATCTCCTCCTTAGAGGAGAAGTGGTGGTAGAGACTGCCGGACAGGATGCCCGCGGAGTCGGCGATATCCCGCACGGTGGTGGCCCGAAGCCCTCGTTCCGCGAACATCGCGGCCGCGAGTTCCAGGAGTTCGTCTCGACGCGTTGCGGGCGGCGGGGTGGGGCGTGTCATGCGTGCTGGCTCGACACCGAGATCACTTCGCCGGTCAGGTAGCTGGAGTAGTCGCTGGCGAGGAACGCGATCGTCGCGGCGATCTCCCACGGCTCGGCGGCCCGGCCGAATGCCTCACCCTCGGAGAGCCGGTCAAGCAACTCGGTCGAACTGGTCTTCTCGAGGAAACGGTGCCGGGCGATACTGGGCGACACCGCGTTGATCCGCACCCCGTATTCGGCGGCTTCGATTGCGCTGCAACGGGTCAGCGCCATCACACCGGCCTTCGCCGCGGCATAGTGCGACTGCGAATGCTGAGCGCGCCAACCCAGCACGCTGGCATTGTTGACGATCACGCCACCGTGGCCGGCCTCGCGGAAATACATCAGCGCCGCTCGCGTCGCCCGCATCACCGAGGTCAGCGACACGTTGAGTACGCGATCCCATTCCTCGTCGGTCATATCGATCACCGGCGTCTGCCCACCCAGTCCGGCGTTGTTCACCAGCACATCGAGTCGGCCCAATCGTGCGGTGGTCGAGGAGACCAGCGCGTCAATCTGCGCAGTCGAGGTGACGTCACACACCACGGCCTCCACGCGGCCGAACCCCAACCCCGCCAATTCATCTCGGGTCTCGCCGAGTCGGCGCTCGTGGTGATCGGAGATCATCACATCCGCGCCCTCGGCCAGTGCCCGTCGTGCGGTGGCTGCGCCGATCCCGGTGCCCGCCGCCGCGGTCACCACCACGACCTTGCCGGTAAGCAACCCGTGACCCTTGATCTCCTCGGGCGCTACCGTCAATGACGCCACTACCCTCTCGCCTCCCGCGGTAGGCCGAGCACCCGTTCGGCGATTACGTTGCGCTGGATCTCGTTTGATCCGCCGTAGATGGTGTCGGCCCGGGAGAACAGGAACAACCGCTGCCACTCGTCGAACTCGTTGTCCGCCAGGACAAGTCCGGATTTGCCCTTAATGGCCATGGCAAGTTCGCCCAGATCGCGATGCCAGGTGGCCCACAGCAGCTTGGAGACGTTGTCCTGGCCGGGCAACTCATCATCCATGGTCGCCAGGGCGAATGACCGCATGGTCTGCAAACCGGCCCAGGCCCGGGTCAGCCGCTCGCGGATCAGCGGATCGTCGATGGCCCCGGTGTTCTTGGCCAGTTCCACCAGACCGGAAAGCTCACGGGCGTAACGGATCTGCTGGCCGAGCGTGGACACCCCGCGCTCGTACATCAGCGTGCCCATCGCCACCCGCCAGCCGTCGCCGGGTTCGCCGACCACCAGGTCGGCATCGGTGCGGGCGTCGGTGAAGAAAACCTCATTGAACTCCGAGTCCCCGGTCAGCTGGACGATCGGGCGAATCTCGATACCCGGCTGGTCAAGTGGGACAAGGAGATACGCCAATCCGGCGTGACGCTTGGAGCCTTTTTCCGACCGCGCCAGGACGAAACACCACTGCGCCCAGTGCGCCAGCGACGTCCACACCTTCTGGCCGTTGATAATCCAGGACTGCTTCTCAGGGTCCCCGTCGAGAACCGCCGATGTCGCCACGTTCGCCAGGTCACTGCCCGCACCAGGCTCGGAGTAGCCCTGGCACCACAACTCGGTGACATCGCGGATGGCGGGCAGGAAGCGCTGCTGCTGCGCAGGTGTTCCGAAGTCAATGAGGGTCGGACCGACCAGTTCCTCACCCATGTGATTGACCTTGTCGGGAGCGTCGGCGTGCGCGTACTCCTCGTAGAAGGCCACCCGGTGGGCGACTGACAGGCCGCGGCCCCCGTGTTCAACCGGCCAACCCAGACAGGTCAGCCCGGCGGCAGCCAGGTGCCGGTTCCATGCCAGCCGTTCCTCGAAAGCCTCATGCTCGCGGCCCGGTCCGCCGAGACCCTTGAGCGCCGCATAATCGCCGACCAGATTGTCGGCAAGCCATTCCCGGACCTCCGCCCGGAACTCCTCGACTGTGATCACCCCTGTAGGCTAACCTACCAAGCACTTGCTTGTCTGGCCGGTCGATCGGAATCAGAGGTGCATCGCAATGACGGGCCAACTCACCACTCCGGCGGTACTGGACCGGATGGCTCATGACTTCGCCGGCCACGACGCTCTGGTTACCGCTGACCGCAGTTTCACCTTCGCGCAACTCCGCGACGAGGTCCGCCGCACCGCGGCCGCGATCGCCGGACTCGGCATCGACCCGGGTGACCGGGTGGCGATCTGGTCGCCCAATACCTGGCACTGGGTCGTCGCATGCCTATCCATCCACTACGCCGGCGCGACCCTGGTTCCGCTGAACACCCGCTACACCGCAACCGAAGCCGCCGATATCCTGCTGCGCACCGAGGCGCCGTTGCTGATCGGGATGGGCCGGTTCCTCGGTGCCGACCGGGTGGCCGACCTCGATCGGGACGCCCTGCCCGCACTGCGGCACGTCGTGCGTATTCCCCTCGACGGCGATGACGGCACCTGGGACGAGTTCATGGCCGGGGTGGGAGTTCCGCTGTCTGAGGTGGATGCCCGCGCGGCCGCAGTACGCCCCGACGACGTCTCCGACATCTTGTTCACCTCCGGCACCACCGGTCGCAGCAAGGGTGTGTTGAGTTCGCACCGGCAGTCGCTCTCGGCGCCGGCCGCGTGGGCGGCGTGCGGCGAGGTGACTGCTGCCGACCGCTATCTGTGCATCAACCCGTTCTTCCACAACTTCGGGTACAAGGCCGGAATTCTGGCCTGCCTTCAGACCGGCGCGACGCTGATTCCGCAACTCACCTTCGACCCGGAGCAGGCCATGCGGATGGTGCAGGACATGGCTATCACCGTGCTGCCCGGGCCGCCGACGATCTACCAGTCGCTGCTCGACCACCCGGCCCGCGGTGAATTCGATTTGAGCTCTTTGCGATTCGCTGTCACCGGGGCGGCGACCGTGCCGGTGGTTCTGATCGAACGGATGCAGGACGAACTCGACTTCGACATCGTGCTGACCGCCTACGGGCTCACCGAAGCGACTGGATTCGGCACCATGTGCCGCGCCGATGACGACCCCGTCACGGTGGCCACCACGTGCGGGCGCCCGATAGCGGACTTCGAACTGCGCATCGACGCCGCCGACTCCGGGGCCGGCGAGGTGTTGCTTCGCGGACCTAACGTCATGCTCGGCTATCTCGATGACCCACAGGCCACCGCGGCGGCCATCGACGCCGAAGGCTGGCTGCACACCGGCGACATCGGAACCGTCGACGACGCCGGCAACCTCCGGATCACCGACCGACTCAAGGACATGTACATCTGCGGCGGATTCAACGTCTACCCCGCCGAGGTGGAGCAGGCCCTGGCGCGGTTGGAGGGCGTTGCCGACGTCGCCGTCATCGGAGTTCCCGACGAACGCCTCGGCGAAGTCGGCAGGGCCTTCGTCGTGCGCCGCCCGGATTCCGAGATCGACGAGGAGACTGTGATCGCCTACAGCCGAGAACATCTGGCGAATTTCAAAGCACCCCGATCGGTGGTCTTCACCGATGTGCTGCCGCGCAATGCCGGCGGCAAGGTACTCAAGACTTCCCTACGAGAGATGACCTGATGGATTTGAGTTACGACGAACAGACCTGCGCCTTCCGGGATGAGGTGCGGGGCTTCCTTGCGCAGAACAAGGGATCGTTCCCTACCGAGTCCTACGACACGGCCGCGGGTTTCGAACAGCACCGCCACTGGGATCGGGTGCTGTTCGACGCCGGCCTGTCGGTGATCACCTGGCCGGTGGAGTTCGGCGGCCGTGACGCCACGCTGCTGCAGTGGGTGGTTTTCGAGGAGGAGTACTTCCGGGCCGGTGCGCCGGGCCGGGCTAGCGCCAACGGCATCTCGATGCTCGCTCCGACACTGTTCTCGCACGGCACCGAAGAACAACTGGCACGCATCCTGCCGAAAATGGCCAGCGGCGAAGAGATCTGGGCGCAGGCCTGGTCCGAACCGGAGTCCGGCAGCGATCTGGCGTCATTGCGATCGACCGCGACGCAGACCGACGGCGGATGGCTACTCAATGGACAGAAGATCTGGAGCAGTCGGGCCCCGTTCGGAGAGCGCGGATTCGGGCTTTTCCGCTCCGATCCCACCGCGCAACGCCACCAGGGCCTCACCTACCTGATGTTCGACTTGCACGCCCCGGGCGTCACCGTACGACCAATCCAACAACTCGGCGGTGAGACCGGTTTCGGTGAGATCTTCCTGGACAACGTGTTCGTTCCCGACGAGGACGTCATCGGTGCCGTCCACGACGGCTGGCGGGCGGCTATGAGCACGGCCAGCAATGAACGCGGGATGTCACTGCGCAGCCCCGCACGGTTCGTGGCTCCGGCGCAGCGTCTGGTCGAGGCGTGGAAGGCCAACCCGGATCCGGCATTCACCGACCGGGTCGCGGACGCGTGGATCAAGGCGCAGGCCTATCGCCTGCATACCTTCGGAACCGTGACGCGACTGGCCGACGGAGGCGAACTCGGCGCGGAGTCGTCGGTGACGAAGGTGTTCTGGTCCGACCTTGATGTCGCGATACATCAGACCGCACTGGAGTTACGCGGACCTGACGCGGAACTCACCGATTCGTGGACCGAGGGACTGCTGTTCGCCCTCGGCGGTCCGATCTACGCGGGCACCAATGAGATTCAACGCAACATCATCGCCGAGCGACTGCTCGGTCTGCCCAGGGAGAGCGCCGGGGTGAAGAAGCCATGAGGTTCGCACTGGATTCCGAGCAGCGTGACTTCGCCGCGAGTATCGACGCGGCCCTGTCAGCGGCGGATGTTCCCGCTGCGGTCAGGTCCTGGGCCCACGGCGACACCACGGCGGGACGCAAGGTGTGGGCGCGACTGAGTGATCTCGGCGTGACCGCATTGGTCGTGGCAGAGGAGTTCGACGGGCTGGGCGCGCACCCGATCGACCTGGTTGTGGCGTGCGAAAGGCTGGGGCGCTGGTGCGTGCCGGGGCCGGTAACCGAGTCGATCGCGGTGGCACCGGTTCTGCTGGCCGGCGACGACCGGTCCGCCGCGCTTGCGGCCGGCGAACTGATTGCGACCGTGGCGATGCCGCCAGTGGTACCGCGGGCCGTCGACGCCGATTTCGCCGATGTGGCGCTACTGGCTGCTGATGGCGCGGTGGGTGATGCGATCGCGGGGCAGCAGCACCGATCGGTCGACCCGAGCCGACGGGTGTTCGACGTCTCGGCCTCCGGACCGCTCCGCGCGGGCGATGTCGCGCGGGCTTATGAGTTCGGCGCACTGGCCACCGCCGCGCAACTGGTCGGTGCCGGCCAGGCGATGCTGGATATGACGGTGGACTACGCCAAGCAACGCACCCAGTTCGGCCGGGTGATCGGCGGCTACCAGGCGATCAAACACACACTTGCCGATGTGCACATCGCGCTGGACCTCGCTCGGCCACTGCTCTACGGGGCCGCGCTCGCACTGGCCGAGGACTCAGCCGATATTGCCCGTGATGTCAGCGCGGCCAAGGCGGCCGCCGCGGGTGCCGCACTGCTGTCGGCTCGGGCCTCATTGCAAACCCATGGCGCAATCGGCTACACCGCCGAACACGACCTGTCGCACTGGCTGCTGCGGGTGCAGGCGCTGCATTCGGCCTGGGGTGATCCGACAAGCCATCGACGCCGGGTATTGGAGGCACTGTGACATCGACAGAGGAACGCCAACTGCTGCGAGAGACGGTCGCAGCACTGGTGGGTAAGCACGCCTCCTCCGAGGCCGTCCGCCGCGCTATGGAATCCCCGCGCGGATACGACGAATCCCTGTGGTCGATGTTGTGTGAGCAGGTTGGCGTGGCCGCGTTGGTAGTGCCCGAGGAATTCGGCGGTGCCGGCGGTGAATTGGCCGACGCTGCAGCCGTTCTGGAGGAACTGGGCCGGTCACTGGTTCCCACACCGCTACTGGGTACGACGTTGGCCGAACTGGCATTGCTGGCCGCCGACCAACCCGACGGCGACACCCTCGAACAGCTTGCAAGCGGTGGGTTGATCGGTGCGGTGGTCTTCGACCGCGATTACGTGATCAATGGCGACATCGCCGATGTCGTGGTCGCAGTGCAGGACGCCCGACTGGCGCGCTGGACCGATGTGACGGCGGTGCCCGAACACAGTCTTGACCCGACCCGGCGATTGGCCCGCGTCACCCCGGGTGAATCGACGGCGATCGGCAGCGACCCCGGTCTTGCCGACCTAGCGGCGATACTGCTCGCCGCCGAGCAGATCGGCGCCGCGGCACAATGCCTGGAACGCACCGTCGACTACACCAGGCAACGCATTCAGTTCGGCCGGCCGATCGGCAGTTTCCAAGCACTCAAACATCGGATGGCCGACATGTACGTGGCCGTACAGTCGGCGCGCGCCGTGATCGGCGACGCCATCGATGCTCCGACGCCGGTGTCGGCGGCGATGGCCAGACTGGCGGCCAGTGAAGCGTTCTGCAGTGTGGCCGGTGATGCTGTCCAGTTACACGGTGGTATCGCGATCACCTGGGAGCACGATATGCAGTTGTACTTCAAGCGCGCCTACAGCAGCGCTCAGTTGCTCGGTCCGCCCGCCGAGCAGGTACACCGACTTGAATCCGAGGTGTTCTGAACCGCCGTGAACCCTCACGTGGCACGCCGGGCGGGTATCCCACCGTTCTATGTCATGGATGTGTGGCTGGCGGCCGCCGAGCGACAGCGCACCCACGGCGATCTGGTGAACCTGTCCGCCGGCCAGCCCAGCGCCGGGGCACCCGGCCCGGTGGTCGCGGCGGCTACTAGGGCGCTGGCGACAAACAAACTGGGATACACCGTCGCACTTGGCATTCCGGAACTTCGCGAGGCCATCGCCGCCTCCTACTCGAGCAGGTACGGACTCGCTGTCGGGTGCGACGACGTCGTCCTGACCACCGGTTCCTCCGGCGGCTTCCTGCTGGCGTTTCTGGCCTGCTTCGACGTCGGCGATCGGGTGGCGATCGCGAGCCCCGGCTATCCCTGCTACCGCAACATCCTGGCGGCCCTGGGATGCGAGGTCGTCGAGATCGAATGCGGTCCGCAGACTCGCTTCCAACCGACGGTGCAGATGCTCGCCGAACTCGATCCGCCGGTGCGGGGCGTCGTCGTCGCGAGCCCGGCCAACCCGACCGGAACGGTGATCCCACCTGCCGAACTTGCCGCCATCGCGCGGTGGTGCGATGCGAACGAGGTTCGGCTGATCAGCGATGAGATCTACCACGGGTTGGTGTACCCGGGCGCGCCGCAAACCTCCTGCGCATGGGAGACATCCCGCAATGCCATTGTGGTGAACAGCTTTTCGAAATACTTCGCCATGACGGGGTGGCGGCTGGGCTGGCTGCTGGTGCCGACTGAATTGCGCAGAGCGGTGGACTGCCTCACCGGAAATTTCTCGATCTGCCCACCGGTGCTACCACAGCACGCCGCAATCGCAGCCTTCACCCCCGATGCCATCGCCGAGGCCGAAGGGCATCTGCTCCAGTACTCGGCGAACCGGGAAACGCTGCTGTCCGGACTCCACCAGGTGGGCCTCACTCGCTTGGCGCCGGCCGATGGTGCGTTCTACGTCTACGCCGACGTGTCTGACTTCACCGATGACTCCCTGGCGTTCTCCGAAAGGTTGTTGGCGGAAACCGGTGTGGCGATCGCGCCCGGGGTGGACTTCGATACCGCCAATGGTGGTTCGTTCGTGCGCCTGTCATTCGCGGGGCCCACTGCCGATATCGACGCGGCGCTAGGTCGGCTGGGTCCCTGGCTGCGCGGTTAGCCCGCGGTCTTGCATCCCGACGGCAATCCTGGTGCAGTCAGAACCATGCCTTTCTTCGACCACGCCCTCGGTTCGGTCTACTACCGGCACTGGGCCGTCCCGGACCCGCAGGCCGCGGTGATCTTCCTGCACGGATTCGGCGAGCACACCGGGTTTTACCATCGGTACGGGTTCGCCCTCAACGCGGCCGGATTCGATCTGTGGGCGGTTGACCAGTTGGGCCACGGTCTCTCCCCCGGCGAGCGTGGACAGCTAGGAACCATTGAGGACAGCGCCGCCCTGGGCGAGACGCTCGCCACGATTGCCGAGCAGCAACGACCGGGGATACCGCTGGTGGCACAGGGACATTCGTACGGATCGGTGGTAACGCTCTTCCGGTTACTCGAACAACCCGATAGATACCGGGCCGGGGTTATCTCGGGTGCGCCACTGGTGCCTATCCGCGAACTGCTCGATCTCAACACCGCAATGAACCTCGACATCCGCGGCCTTTCCGCCGACCCGTTCTATCTGGATTGCATCGAGAATGATCCGCTCGGATTCACCAACGCCGACGGCAGGACGCTCACCCGCGAACTGGACCGCGCGTGGAACCGTTTCGGTCCGGAACTGCCCAACCTGGTTGTCCCGACGCTGGCAGTGCATGGTGAGAATGACCCGATCGCGTCGGTGGGTGCGGTGCGGGCGTATTCCGAGCAGATCGCGGCGCTGCGGATCGCCGAGTTCTCCGGCACCCTGCACGACGTGCTCAACGACACCACGCACCGGGAGGTGGCCGAGGTGATCGTCGGCTTCATCGGCGAGCAGACGCTAAGTCGCACGCCGGCAGGCTGATTTGTGCGAGTTTGCGTCTGCTCGCGGGATGACAACTACAGCCAGGTGTCCGGCGATGTGGCAGTCAGGAAAGACTCGAGATCGTCGCGCCACTGCGCGGGGGTGTTTTTGTCCGGCTCAATACCGGTGTACTCGCCGCGATAGAACAGCAGCGGGCGAGGCTTGACCGCAGGCCCTTCCGAGAGGGACTGGACCGCGCCGAACACGACGAAGTGGTCGCCACCGTCGTGCACCGAAGCCACGGTGCAGTCAATGTGGGCCAGGGATCCCTCCAGGATGGGCGATCCGAGATTGGACAGATGCCAATCAATACCGGCGAACTTGTCGGGCTCCCTGGAGCCGAATCGTGCGCAGGTCTCCCGCTGCTTCTCGGTGAGCACGTTGACGCAGAAGACGCCGCTGGCCTCGATGGCCTGCCATGACCGCGACATCTTGGTCGGACAGAACAGCACCAGGGGTGGATCAAGCGACAGCGCGGCGAACGATTGGCACGCGAAGCCGACCGGGGCACCGTCGGCCATGGTCGTGATGATGGTAATGCCGGTGGCGAACTGACCGAGTACCTGACGGAACGCCCGGGGGTCGATCGGTTCAGCCGTCATGGCGGCCACTACTTGGCGTGCGAACCGATGGTGAAGTCATGCCCCCACAAGCTGACCGCAGTGCTCTCCCGGGCGACCCAGTCGTCATCGTCGACTTCCAGCCCTTCACAACCGAATTCGATATCGAAACCACCCGGAGTCTTCATATAGAACGACAGCATCTTGTCGTTCACGTGGCGGCCCAGTGTCGCCGACATCGGTACTTTGCGCCGCAGCGCCCGGTCCAGACACAGCCCGACGTCGTCGCTCTCCCCCACCTCGACCATCAGGTG
>JBAXIR010000027.1:0-22634 GCA_037138275.1 Mycobacteriaceae bacterium
CTGCCCGCACGCGGCCAGACGGTATCTAACTGTCCTGCCCGCACGCGGCCAGACGGTATCTAACTGTCCTGCCCGCACGCGGCCAGGACCAACTCACGCACCCGGGCCGCGTCGGCTTGACCCTTGGTCGCCTTCATCACCGCACCGACGATCGCACCCACGGCCTGCACTTTGCCGCCGCGAATCTTCTCGGCGATATCCGGGCTGGCGGCCAGCGCCTCGTCGACCGCCGATTGGATCAGCGACTCGTCGCGCACCATCGCCAATCCGCGGCCGGCCACAACCGCATCGGGTTCACCCTCACCGGCCAGCACACCCTCGACCACCTGGCGGGCCAGCTTGTTGGACAGCGTGCCCTCGTCCACGAGTGCGACCACTCTTGCCACCTGGGCGGGTGTGATCGCCAACGCGTCGAGTTCGACACCGAGTTCGTTGGCCTTCTGCACCAGGAAGTTCCCCCACCATGCGCGCGCCGCCGCACCGGAGGCGCCGTGACCGACGGTGGCGGTGACAAGTTCGACCGCGCCGGCGTTGACGAGGTCGCGCATCACCTCGTCCGAGATATCCCAGTCCTGCTGAATCCGGTCACGCGTCAACCACGGAAGCTCGGGGATGGTCTCGCGCAGCCTCGCCACCAGCTCCGCACTCGGAGCGACCGGTTCCAGATCCGGCTCCGGGAAGTACCGGTAGTCCTCGGCAGTCTCCTTGGTGCGGCCCGGTGAGGTGTGGCCGTCCTCGTGGAAGTGCCGAGTCTCCTGATGAATGCTGCCGCCGGCCGCCAAAATCGCTGCCTGACGGCGCATCTCATACCGCACCGCCACCTCGACGCTCTTGAGTGAGTTGACGTTCTTGGTCTCGGTGCGGGTTCCGAACTCTTTCCGTCCGATCGGCCGCAGCGACACGTTGGCGTCACAGCGCAGCGAACCCTGATCCATCCGCACATCGGAAACATCCAAGCCCCGCAACAGATCTCGCAGTGCAGTCACATAGGCGCGGGTCACCTGCGGAGCCTGACCGCCAGTTCCCTCAATCGGTTTGGTGACGATCTCGATCAGCGGCACCCCGGCTCGGTTGAAGTCCAGCAGCGACGTGGTCGCACCGTGGATGCGGCCGGTCTCGCTGCCGATGTGGGTGAGCTTGCCGGTGTCCTCCTCCATATGCGCGCGCTCGATCTCGACCCGAAACGTGCTGCCGTCATCCAGCGGCACATCGAGGTAGCCGTTGAACGCGATCGGCTCGTCGTACTGGGAGATCTGGTAGTTCTTCGGCTGATCCGGGTAGAAGTAATTCTTCCGGGCGAACCGGCACCACGGCGCGATCTCGCAGTTCAATGCCAGCCCGATCCGGATGGCGGATTCCACCGCGGCCTCGTTGAGCACCGGCAGCGCGCCGGGCATACCCAGGCAAACCGGGCACACCTGGGTGTTGGGCTGCGCACCGAAGTCTGTCGCGCAGCCACAGAACATCTTGGTGGCCGTCGAGAGTTCGACGTGCACCTCGAGGCCGAGCACTGGGTCGAAGCGCGCCACGACGTCGTCATAGTCGAGGAGGTCGGCGCTCGCGGCTTTTGTTACAGGCCCAGTCATGGCGAGAATCTTAGTTGGGGCGTCGGCCCCCACCCGCCGAGCAGACGCAAACTCGCACCGAACCGGCCGCATTCGTGCGACTTTGCGTCTGCTCGCCAGAGAAGGTCGAGGGCCCGCGATAGCCTGAGCTGTCCCGATGCCCAGTGACAGGAGCCCAAGCCATGACTGACCGGTCTCCCGATCTCGTCGGTGACGTGCCGCGCAGCCGGATCGTGATCGCCTCGATGGTGGGCACCACCGTCGAGTTCTATGACTTCTATATCTACGCCACCGCCGCGGTGTCGGTATTTCCGTTCCTGTTTTTTCCCAAGGGCAACCCGACCACCGCACTGCTGGCCTCACTGGCCACCTTCGGTTTAGCGTTCGTCGCCCGCCCGATCGGCTCAGTATTGTTCGGCCACTTCGGTGACCGCATCGGCCGCAAGGCCACCCTGGTGGGCTCGCTGCTCACCATGGGTATCGCGACCTTCGCCATCGGCCTGCTGCCCACCTACCACCAGGTGGGCCTACTCGCCCCGGCACTGCTGGCGATCCTGCGCTTCGCCCAGGGTCTCGCACTCGGCGGTGAGTGGAGTGGTGCGGCACTGCTGGCGGTGGAGACCGCCAAACCGGGCAGGCGGGCCTGGGCGGCGATGTGGCCACAACTGGGTGCGCCGTTCGGATTTCTGCTTGCCAACGGAGTATTCCTGGGCCTGTTGATCTGGCTCGGGCATTCCAACGCCAAACCGGATCTGGGTGGCGCTTTCCTTACCTGGGGTTGGCGGATACCGTTCCTGATCAGTGCCGTGATGGTGGCGATCGGACTGTATGTGCGACTCAAGCTCACCGAGACGCCGGTGTTCGCTCGCGCACTCGAGCGCGGCGAACGGGTGAAAACCCCGGTGGCACAGGTGTTCCGGAGCAACTGGCGTCAGCTGATCCTGGGCACCTTCGTCATGCTGTCCACGTACACGATCTTCTACATCGTCACCACCTGGGCGTTGAGTTTCGGCACCGGCAAAAAGCCACCCGACGGAACCGGCCTGGGCTTCAACTACATCGACTTTCTCAAGATGCAACTCATCGCGGTGCTGTTCTTCGCCGCGACCATCCCGATCGCCGGACAGTTGGCCGACCGGTGGGGCCGGCGCAAGACGCTGCTGACAGTGACCGCATTGATCATGGCCTACGGCGGCCTGTTCGCCGTGCTGCTCGCGCCGGGCCGGGCCTCGCACGGCTCGGTACTGGCCTTCCTGATCATCGGGATGACGCTGATGGGCTTCACCTTCGGACCGATGAGTGCCGTTCTGCCCGAACTGTTTCCGACTAATGTCCGCTACACCGGATCCGGGATCTCCTACAACTCCGCGAGCATCCTGGGTGCGGCGGTGGCACCGTTCATCGCGACCTGGCTGTCCACGACCTATGGCGTCGGCTGGGTCGGGCTGTACCTGTTCTGCGCCGCAACGCTGACGTTCATCGCGCTGCTGATCATGCGCGAGACCCGCGACACGTCGCTGGATTCCATCGAGCCGGTGCCGGTGAGCCCTTAAGACGCACTCAGCCGAAGAACGCCGCCGCGTCGTCGTAGCGACTCTCCGGCACCAGCTTGAGTTGCCGGACCGCGTCGGCCAGTGGAACCCGGCCGATGTCCTCGCCGCGCAGCGACACCATCATCCCGTACTCGCCGCTATGCGCGGCGTCGGCGGCGTTGACCCCGAAGCGGGTCGCCAGCACCCGGTCGTAGGCGGTCGGCGTGCCACCCCGCTGAACGTGGCCCAGGACGGTGACGCGCACTTCCTTGCGGATCCGCTTCTCCACTTCCATCGCCAACTGCTGGGCGACGCCGGTGAAGCGCTCGTGGCCGAACTCGTCCATCCCGCCGCTGCGCAGCTGCATCGACCCCGCTACGGGTTTGGCGCCCTCGGCGACCACGCAGATGAAGTGCGACGAACCGGTCTGAAAGCGCTTCTTGACCATGCGGCACACCTCCTCCACGTCATAGGGCTGCTCGGGGATCAGCGTCATATGCGCACCGGAGGCCAGCCCGGAGTTCAGGGCGATCCAGCCGGCGTGGCGACCCATGACCTCAACCAGCATCACCCGCTGATGCGATTCCGCGGTGCTGTGCAGACGGTCGATGGCCTCGGTGGCGATCTGCAACGCGGTGTCGTGGCCGAATGTCACGTCGGTGCAGTCGATGTCGTTGTCGATGGTCTTGGGCACCCCGACGACCGGGACACCCTCCTCGTTGAGCCAGTGCGCGGCGGTCAGGGTGCCTTCGCCGCCGATCGGGATCAGCACGTCGATCCCGTTGTCCTCCAGCGTCTGTTTGATATCGGCCAGACCGGCGCGCAGTTTCTCCGGGTTGGTCCGGGCGGTGCCGAGCATGGTGCCGCCCTTGGCCAGCAGCCGCTCGTTGCGGTCGTCGTTGTAGAGCTGGATTCGACGGTTCTCCAGCAGGCCCCGCCAGCCGTCCTGGAATCCGACCACCGTGGAGTCGTAGCGGGCGTCGCAGGTCCGCACCACGGCGCGGATGACGGCATTGAGGCCGGGGCAGTCGCCGCCGCCGGTGAGAACTCCGATACGCATAGGTTCCATCTAACCGCCTTAGCCCCCGCCATGGAGCGATAACCTCGTGGCGTGATCACAGTCCCGCGCCGCAACTTCGTTCGGCTGGTTGCCCTGGCCTTGCCTGCGAGCCTGGCCGCCGGCTGCGGGGCGTCCGGGTCGGAAAAGGCCTCTAACTCGACATCGGCGTCACCGTCGGCGCCTAAACCTGGGTCGGCCGAGCGGAATGCGGACGTGCTCGTCATCGGCGCCGGGATCGCCGGATTGCGCGCCGCCGAGGTGCTCGTTGCCAATGGACGCCGGGTCATCGTGCTCGAGGCGCGCGATCGCCTCGGCGGGCGTATCTACACCGACCGTTCCTGGGGCGTTCCCGTGGAGCTCGGTGCGTCCTGGATCCACGGGGTCGAAAACAATCCGATCGCCGCCCTGGCCGCGGCTAAGGGAATCGCAACGCAGGCCACCGACTACGAGTCCGTCATGTACGGCGCTGACGGCAAGCGACTTGGCGACGACGCTCTTGACGATATCGAGGACCAGGTTGCCGACTTGGTCGAGTCGGGCCGCGAGGGCTCCCCCGACTCCGACGAACCACTTCGGGCCGCGCTCGACCGCGCCATCGACGCCGCGGATCTCGACCCGTCGGAGTTACTGGACGTCGAGATGGGCATTACCGGGTCGATCGAACACGAGTATGCCACCGACGCAGTGAATCTGTCGGCGACGAATTTCGACGACGGCGCCGACGAGGCCGGCGGCGATGCCCTACTGCCCGGGGGCTACGACCAGGTCGTAGCGGCGGTGGCAAATGGGCTCGACGTGCGCTTGGGCCACGTCGTCTCCAGCGTCGATACCTCAGGTGATCGTGCGATCGTCGTCACCTCGCAAGGCAAGTTCGAAGCTGGCGCAGTGGTCGTCACCGTGCCACTCGGAGTCCTCAAGGCGGGCTCCATACAGTTCTCTCCGGCGCTGTCGGAGCCGAAGTCGAGGGCCATCGCCACGCTCGGGATGGGCGCTCTCTCGAAGAGCTGCCTACGCTTCGAATCGCAATTCTGGCCGGACGATGCAGAGCTCATCGATATCGTTCCCTCCGCATCGCGGCGCGGTCAGTGGGTGGAGTCCTTGAGTCTCACCGGCCTGGTGGATGTGCCCGCACTGATGATGTTCAACGCCGGGAAGTTCGCCCGCGCCGTCGAAACCATGACCGACGCCGAGGTGATCGCGAGTGCGTCGGCCGCGCTGACGCCGGCGTTCCCGGCGGTGCCCGCGCCGACCGGTCTGCTCCGCTCGACGTGGTCGGTCGATCCTTTTTCGCTCGGAAGCTACTCGTTCATCGGCGTCGGCGCTTCGCTGGCGGACCGCGACGCGCTCGCGGCGCCCGAGGGGCGCCGCTTCTTCGCCGGCGAGGCCTGTTCGCACGACCATGCCGGAACGGTCCACGGTGCCTACACCAGTGGCGAGGCCGCGGCGAACGCCGTGCTGCGCTGAGGCCCGGCGATCACAGCTACAGCGGCGATCACCCTCTACTGAACGTCTCCGTCAGCACCGGGACGATTTGCAACTTGCGCGACACCACGCCTTTAAGGAGCGCACGGTTGTTCTCCAGCGTCACGTCATAGGCCGTTTCAACGGCATTGGCCCGTGGGCCCAGTGCCAGGGCGACCGAATTGTTGTTCAGGATGTCGGTGATGATGAACAGGAACAGGTCGAGTCCCTTGGCCGCGATGATGTCGCCCAGGGCCGCCTCCAACTCCGCCTGGCGGGACAGCACCTCATCGACATCGGTCGCGTTGACCTGAGCGATCTCCACCTCTACCCCGCTCATGGAAAACAGCTTCGCGTCTGCGTGGACCAGTTGCGAAATCGAGATATCACGCAGACTCGCGCCCGCCTTCAGCAACTCCAGGCCGTAGGTCGCCAGATCGACGCCGGCCACGCCGGCAAGTTCATTCGCGGCCGCGACGTCCTCTGCTGTACAGGTCGGAGATTTGAGCAGCAGCGTGTCGGAGATGATGGCCGAGAGCATCAGCCCACCAATCCGGGGGCTGACGGTGACACCGGCTTCCTTGAACATTTTGAACACAATTGTTGAGGTGCAACCGACCGGCTCGGCGCGGTAGTACAGCGGCTCCACTGTTTCGAAATTGGCTATGCGGTGATGGTCGATGACTTCGGAGATCGTCACGCCGTCAATGTCATTGGCGCTCTGCTGGCGCTCATTGTGATCAACAAGGATGACGTGAGATGCCTCGGCGGCCACCGCTTCGACCAGTCGCGGCGCCGGTGTCTGAAAAGCGTTGAGCGCAAACTGTGTTTCGGCGCTGACGGATCCGAGTCGCACCGCCTCGACATCGGCGCCGATTTTCGTTTTCAGATCCGCATAGGCCAGCGCCGAACAAATTGAATCGGTATCGGGGTTCTTGTGTCCGAAAATCAGCGTCGCGCCCATAACCGATCCTCGCCGATCAGATCGCCGATGGCAATGGCCCGCGGGCCGCTTCATAGGCCGCACCCACCCGGTAGAGCCTGTCATCGGCCAGCGCCGGGGCCATGATCTGCAGGCCCACCGGCAGATTGTCATCCGGCGACAGCCCGGATGGCACCGACATCCCGCAGTGCCCGGCCAGATTCAGCGGCAGCGTGCATAGGTCGAACAGATACATCGCCAGCGGGTCGTCGACCTTCTCCCCGAGCCGGAACGCGGTGGTCGGCGTCGCCGGGGACACCAGCACGTCGACGCATTCGTAGGCCTCGTCGAGATCGCGGGCGATCAGCGTGCGGACCTTCTGCGCCTGGTTATAGTAGGCGTCGTAGTAACCGGCCGATAGCGCGTAGGTACCGATCATGATGCGGCGCTTGACTTCTGGACCAAAGCCGGCCGCCCGCGTCAGTGCCATCACCTCTTCGGCGCTGTGGCTGCCGTCATCACCGACCCGCAATCCGTACCGCATGGCGTCGAATCGGGCCAGGTTGCTCGATACCTCCGAGGGCAGGATCAGGTAGTAGGCCGACAGCGAGTAGTCCAGATGCGGGCAGTCGACCTCACTGATGTCCGCACCGAGGGCGGCGAGTTGCTCGACGGCGGCGTTGAAGGACGCCAGGACACCCGGCTGATAGCCCTCCCCGCTGCGCAACTGTTTCACCACCCCGATCCGTACACCCGTGAGGTCTTGCGTGGCGCCTTCCCGGGCCGCAGCCACCACCTCCGGACGCGCCGCGAACAACGACGTCGAGTCGCGCGGGTCGTATCCGGCGATCACCTCGTGCAGCAGTGCGGTGTCGAGCACCGTGCGCGCACACGGTCCACCCTGATCCAGCGATGACGCGCAGGCAACCAGGCCGTAGCGGGACACGGTTCCGTAGGTGGGCTTCACCCCAACCGTCGCGGTCAGTGCGGCGGGTTGGCGGATCGAGCCACCGGTATCGGAGCCGATGGCCAGCGGAGCCTGAAACGATGCGAGTGCGGCCGCGCTGCCGCCGCCGGAGCCACCGGGAACACGGTCGGTATCCCACGGGTTGCGGGTCGGGCCGAAGGCGGAGTTCTCCGTCGACGAACCCATCGCGAACTCGTCCATATTGGTCTTGCCGAGGATCGGTATGCCGGCGGCGCGGATGCGTGCGGTGACCGTCGCGTCGTACGGCGACACCCAGCCTTCGAGGATCTTGGATCCACAGGTGGTCGGCATGTCGGTGGTCGTGAAGACGTCCTTGAGCGCCAACGGAACCCCGGTCAGCGGTGAGGGCAGCACCTCCCCGGCAGCGACGGCGGCATCGACGCCAGCGGCGGTGGCCAGCGCCTGATCGGCAGCCACATGGAGGAAGGCGTGGTATCGCTCGTCGGTGGCGGCGATCTGATCCAGGCAGGCCTGGGTGAGCTCGACCGAGCTCAGCTCCTTGGCGGCGATCTTCGCGCCCAGGGTCGCGGCGTCGAGACGGACGATATCTGTACTCACGTCTCCTCCCCCAGGATCTGCGGCACCGCGAAGCGCTCATCGACCACCGACGGGGCTTCGGCCAGCGCCTCGGCCTGGGTCAGGCTGATCGCCACCACATCCGCTCGGGTGACGTTGACGTCCGCTTTCCCCTTGACCGGGTTCTCGGTGGCGCTGACACCAGTGACATCCACAGCCTGGATCTGGCTGACATAGCCCAGGATCGCGTCGATCTGGCCGGCGAAGTTGTCGAGTTCGGAGTCGGTCAGGGCGAGGCGGGCCAGCTTGGCCAGCCGGGCTACCTCATCGCGGGAGATCGTGGACACGGTGAGTTAGCCTAGCTGCGCATTCGCCGCCGAAATGCCGACCCCCGCCACCTGTGCAAGGGTTGGGCGCGTGCCGTCCTATCTCCTGCGGGTTCAGCTCGATGACCGCCCCGGCAGCCTGGGGTCGCTCGCCGTGGCGCTCGGGTCGGTGGGGGCGGACATTCTGTCGCTGGACGTCGTCGAGCGCGGTTCGGGCTACGCGGTCGACGATCTCGTGATCGATCTGCCGACCGGGGCGATGCCGGACATGCTGCTCACCGCCGCCGAGGCGCTCAACGGCGTACGGGTGGAAGCCATCCGGCCGCACACCGGCCTTCTTGAGGCGCACCGCGAGCTCGAACTCATCGACCGGGTCGCTACGGCCGGCGACCGCCTGGAAAAACTGCAGGTGCTCGTCGACGAGGCACCGCGCGTGCTGCGGGTCGGCTGGTGCACCGTGGTGGGCTGCGTCGACAACAACCCGCGACGGATCGCTGGCAGCCACGGAGCCCCGCAGACCCAGACCGCCGCCACGCCGTGGATGCCACTGAGCCAGGCCGCCGCGCTGGATGCCACCGAGGAGTGGGTGCCGCAACTGTGGCGCGACGTGGACACCACGTTGGCCGCCGCACCGCTGGGCGAACCGACCACCGCGCTGCTCCTGGGCCGACCGGGTGGTCCGCACTTCCGTCCGTCGGAGGTGGCCAGGCTCGGCTATCTTGCCGGGATCATTGCCAGCATCCTGCGTTAAGCGGACGGGCCATCCGCGAGCAGCGACCGGAATCCGTCCTCGTCGAGGATCGGGACACCCAGTTCGACGGCCCTGTCATATTTCGAACCGGGTGCATCCCCGGCAACCACGAATGAGGTCTTCTTCGATACCGACCCGGCCGCCTTGCCGCCGCGAATGATGATGGCCTCCTTGGCCTCATCGCGGGAGAACCCGGTCAGCGAGCCGGTGACCACGATGGTCAGACCGGCCAACGTCGGGGTGATATTTGCATCGCGCTCGTCGGCCATCCGCACACCAGCCGCGCGCCACTTGTCGACGATCGCGCGGTGCCAATCCACGTCGAACCACTCGCGCAGCGCGGCGGCGATGGTGGGCCCGACGCCTTCGACAGCAGCCAATTGCTCCTCATCCGCGGCCATGATCGCATCCAGGCTGCCCATCGCCGTCGCCAGCGCACGCGCCGCCGTCGGGCCGACATGGCGAATGGACAGCGCCACCAGGATTCGCCACAGCGGCCGATCCTTCGCCTGCTGCAGATTTGCGAGTAGCCGTGCACCGTTGGCTGAGAGGACACCCTTGTTGGTCGTGAAGAATTCGCAGCGCAGCAGGTCGTCAGCGGTGAGGGTGAACAGGTCGCCTTCGTCGGAGATGATTAGCGCATCCAACAGCGCGCCGGCCGCCTCATAACCGAGGCCCTCGATGTCGAGTCCGCCACGGCCGGCGAGGTGAAACACCCTCTCCCGCAACTGAGCCGGGCAGGATCGGGAGTTGGGGCACCTAATGTCGACGTCGCCCTCCTTGGCCGGGGCGAGTAGCGTCCCGCACTCCGGGCAGTGGGTGGGCATGACGAATTCGCGCTCGGTTCCGTCGCGCAGGTCGACGACCGGGCCGAGCACCTCGGGGATCACATCACCGGCCTTGCGGATCATTACCGTGTCACCGATCAGTACGCCCTTGCGTCTGACCTCGGAGGCGTTATGCAGTGTTGCCATCCCGACGGTGGACCCGGCGATGCGCACCGGGGTCATGAAGGCGAACGGTGTTACCCGGCCGGTGCGGCCGACATTGACCCTGATGTCGAGCAGTCGGGTCTGGGCCTCCTCCGGCGGGTACTTGTACGCCACCGCCCACCGCGGGGCGCGACTGGTGGCCCCGAGTCGGCGTTGTTGGGCGAAGTCGTCGACCTTGACCACCACGCCGTCGATCTCGTGCTCGATCTGATGCCGACGCTGACCCCAGTACTCGATGCGCTCTCCCACCGCGGCCAGGCCTGCCACCCGGGTGGTGTGTTCGGAGACCGGCAAGCCCCAGGCCTTCAGCGCCAGAAAGGTGTCGTGCAGTGTCTCGGGCGCAAAGCCTTCCGTGTAGCCCAGACCGTGGCAGATCATCCGAAGCGGGCGCCGCGCGGTGACGGCCGGATTCTTCTGTCGCAGTGATCCTGCCGCGCTGTTGCGGGGATTGGCGAACGGCGCCTTGCCGTCCTCGACCAGGCTGGCATTCAGGCTGGCGAAGTCTGCGACCATAAAGAAGACCTCGCCGCGGACTTCGAGGACCTCGGGGATCGGGAATTCCTTTGCCGCGGTGAGTGTCTGGGGTATATCGTCGATGGTGCGGGCATTGAGCGTGACGTCCTCGCCTACGCGTCCGTCACCGCGGGTCGCGGCGCGTTCCAGTCGGCCGTCGCGGTAAACCAGAGCGATTGCCACCCCGTCGACCTTCAGCTCGCAGAGATAGTTCGGATCCGGCCCGAGTTCGGCTTCCACCCGGGCTGACCACGCCGCCAACTCGTCTGCGTCGAATACGTCATCCAGGCTGAGCATGCGTTCCAGATGTTCAGCCGGGGTGAACTCGGTGGCGAAGCCGGCCCCGCCGACCAGTTGGGTGGGCGAGTCCGCCACCCGAAGTTCCGGGTAGCGCTCCTCGAGTGTGACGAGTTCGTTGTACAGGGTGTCGAACTCGGCGTCAGAGACAATCGGTGCATCCTTGATGTAGTACCGGAACTGATGCTCGCGCACCTCGTCGGACAATTCCTGCCAATGCCGGCGGATATCGGGATCGATCGGATCGATTTCCGGATCGTCGGGAGCCACTCTGGCAGGCTAGCCCACGGCGCCGACGCATCCGTGCCGCAATTCGGTCTCGAACAGCTTTCACAGAACCCGTGAGAGGGTAGACACATGGGAAAGGGCCGCCTTGAGGCCTTCAGCGATGGCGTACTCGCGGTCGCAATCACACTGCTGGCCTTCAACCTTCACGCCGGAGTCCGATCGAAGGTCCCACTGGCAACCCAGATCCGGGAACAATGGCCGTCGTTCGCGGCCTACGTACTCAGTTTCTTCATCATTGGAGTGATCTGGCTCAACCACCACTACCTGCTCTCGCTCACCAATACCGTTGACCGGCGACTGATGCTCTACAACCTGCTTCTGCTTTTGTTCGTCGCCGCCATCCCGTACGCGACCGCAACCTACGCCGACTATGTACTGCTCAGTGGTGCCGATGCGCACACCGCGGTGCTGGTCTATACGTTCATCATGGAGGGCATGGCAATCAGCCGATTTCTGATCTGCTACCACATTTTTTCCTCCGGCCTGAATCGCTCGTCGGTACCTGAGCAGGAAGTACGGCGGCTTTTTCGGCGCTACGGCCTCGCAACCGTCGCATTCCCGGTGATCGCTGCCGTCGCGATCGCGATCGACGTACGTCTGGTCCTGGTGCTCAACGCCCTGCTTCTCATGTACTACCTCGGGCCCGGCCTGCGGCCAATCGAGACCGACCGGGGGACGTGACGGCGCACCGATACCTTTAGCGCTAACCGGTGGCCCGGTCGAGCCACCACACCACCACCATGTGTGGCACGGTGAGGGCCAGCAGCAAGCGCAGGATCTCGGCCACGACCACCGTCGGATCTGATGCCGTCACCGTGATCCAACCGAGGGCCAGCACCGTTGTCAGTGCGGCAACCGAGGGCAGTGCGGCGAGTCGGATCAACCGCAGGACTGCTGCGCGATTTCGACCCGAACTCACCAGCGCCGCGCAATCCGGTTCGACGGTCAGCATGCGCGCGCAATGCCGTAGTGCGTGCCAGCCACCGAACCACGCGGCAAATGCGACCAACGGTGGGGCGAGCATGCCCAATGCGCCGACAAGCACGATATCGAGTGCGACTCGGAGGTGACCGGACCAGACCGCGGCGATGACCGCGACGACGGCGGCGGCCAACCACATCCCGGCCAGCGTCATCTCCAGCGGTTGCCCGCTGATCAACGGCGCCAGACCCGGCGAGATGGCGGCGGCTACGCCGGTCAGTTGGTCGCCGGAACGTGCCAGCGGCAGAACCAGCGCCCCACAGCCGGCCACTGCGACTGCGATCGCAATCAATCTCCCAGGCTGCCAGCCGGTCAGCTGGCGGCAGACCTCGAGTTCACCGAGCCCGAAGTGCACCGCACTCAGTGCAACCACCACGATCAGCGCGGGCAGCCCGCCCCACTCCAACAGCGCCCACGCCGCGGCCGCCATCGCGGCGTAAGCCGCAGCGATGCCCACCATGGATCGGCCGCCGGATAGGCGCGCGGCCATCACGTGGTCGGCTGCACCGTGCGGTACGCCGGCCAGGAATCCCAGCCCGGCGACGACCAGTGCGACCGGACCGGTGATCGCGGGCAGCCCGGCGAAATGCGCACCCGCCAGCACGACAGTGCCGAACATCAGCCATCGCGACCAGGCAGCGGCAACCCCAAGTGGTCCCACCGGAGAGCGCCAGCGTGGTTCGACCGCACTCGGTACCAACACCGGGATCGGCGCCGTTGGCCAACCGGAAGCGAAATCTGCGGCGCCCGACATGTCGGCATCGTAACGCCACACCGGCGGAATCAGAGCTCGACGCGGTCCAGACTTCGCCTACACCGACTCCGGCTCGCTGGCCATCACCTCGGCGACGCGCTGCGCGAGCCCGATCGCTGAACGTGCCCATGCTTCAGAGGCGCCGGCCAGCCCGCAGGCCGGGCTGATTCCTATCCGGTCGCGTAATACCGCGCGTGCAAAGCCGAGCCGATCGGTGACGGCGACGGCGGCCGCAGCCAGTTCTTCGACCGAGGGCGGCCGGGCCGGGGCGAGCGCGGGAACCACGCCCAGCACCACCGTGCGGCCGGAGTCGACGAATTCCCCCAGTCCATCGAGATCATCGGCATTCAGGGCGTCGACGTCCAGCGATACCGCGCTGATTGTGCTGCGCCGCAACGCTTTCCACGGCAGGTGTGCCGCGCAGCTGTGCAGCATCACCTCGCCGCCGACCGCAGCTACGCATTCGTCGAGCAGGCTGATGAATCGGGTCTCGTCGACCGGATGAACGGTGCTCAGCGCGGTCACACCGGTGAGCCGGCCGGCTAGTGCGACCGCGAGCAGTGGCTCGTCGAACTGCACCACGACCGTCGTCGACAGTCGCCGGGCCACCTCGGCGCGGTGCCGCGAGACACCCTCGGCGAGCGACGCTGTCAGATCGCGCACGGCCCCGGCGTCGGTGATCGCCCGGTGGCCGTTGGCCAGTTCCAGTTGGGCGGCGAGCGTAATGGGCCCGGGTGCCTGCACTTTCACCACACAATCGCCACCCCCGGCCTTCTCCCAGGCCTCTTCGAGTGCGTCGATGTCTTCATCGAGCAGGCTGCGCGCTCGCCGCATCACCGCGCCGGGGCGCGCCGCGATCCGGTAGCCCCGGGTGACGGTGTCGATGGCGATGTCGACCAGGAGCCCCCCGGCCCGGCCGATCAGGTCAGCGCCCACACCACGATCGGGAAGTTCCACCAGATGCGGCAGGCGGTGCAGTTCGCCGATGACGATCTCGGCGGCCTCCCGCGGCGTCGACCCGGGCCAGGAGCCCACTCCGGTCGCTGCCGCGAAAACACTCACCGAGGCGTCGTGACGAGAGTGGCACTGCCGATGACTTCATCACCGAACGGGTCGGGCCGATACAGCACCATGGTTTGGCCGGGCGCCACCCCGCGTAACGGCTCACGCAATGTCACCTGCAACCGGTCCTCGGCCAATTCGGCGATCGCACCCACCACGCCCCCGTGTGCGCGCACCTGGACCTCGCAGTCGACCAATCCGACGGGTTCGACACCGGAGGTGAACACCGGCCGCACACCGGTCAGCGACCACACGTCGAGGTCACTGGCCGCACCGACGCGGACCGTGCCCGATTCGGCGTCGATGGCGGTGACGTAGCGAGGCTGACCATCAGGACCGGGCCCGGCGATGCCGAGGCCCTTACGCTGGCCCACGGTGAAGCCGTGCACACCGTCGTGCTGTGCCAGCACGGTGCCGCCGGCATCGACCACCGAGCCGGACCTGACGCCGATACGCGCACCCAGAAAGGCCTGGGTATCCCCGGAGGGAATGAAGCAGATGTCGTGGCTGTCGGGCTTGTCCGCCACCGCCAGTCCACGGCGGGCGGCCTCCGCCCGGATCTCCGGCTTGGGGGTGTCCCCCACCGGGAATGTGGCGTGCCGCAACTGTTCTGCGGTCAGCACCGCGAGCACATAGGACTGGTCTTTGTCCGCGTCGACGGCGCGGCGTAACCGGGCCTGCGAC
Organism: Mycobacteriaceae bacterium; assembly: GCA_037138275.1. Lineage (GTDB taxonomy): Bacteria > Actinomycetota > Actinomycetes > Mycobacteriales > Mycobacteriaceae > Mycobacterium. Next base: position 14,693 of record JBAXIR010000027.1, read on the forward strand.
AGCCGGGCATAGTGGCCGGTCGCCACGGCGTCGAAGCCCAGCGCCAGCGCCTTGGCGGACAGCGCGGAGAACTTGATCCGCTCGTTGCAGCGCACACACGGATTCGGGGTCTCACCGCGGGCATAGGAGTCGACGAAATCCTCGATCACATCGTGTTCGAAGCGGTCGGCAAAATCCCACACATAGAAGGGGATTCCGAGGATGTCGGCGACGCGACGTGCGTCGGCGGCGTCCTCCTTGGAGCAGCAGCCGCGCGAACCGGTCCGCAGCGTGCCGGGTGCCTGCGACAGCGCCAGGTGCACACCCACCACATCGTGACCGGCGTCGACCATGCGGGCAGCCGCCACCGAGGAGTCGACGCCGCCACTCATCGCGGCCAGCACCCTCATCGCGACACGCCCACCGGAGAACTCGCCAGCGCAGCCTGCCGCGCCCGCGTCACCGCGGCGGGCAGCACCCGCAGCGCAGCATCGACGTCGGTCTCGGTGCTGTTGTGTCCCAATGACAGTCGCAACGATCCGCGCGCCCGTGCGGCGCCGGCACCCATGGCGAGCAGGACGTGCGACGGCTGCGCCACACCTGCCGTGCAGGCCGAACCGGTCGAACATTCGATTCCATTGGCATCCAGCAGCATCAGCAGCGAATCGCCCTCGCACCCGTCGAAGGTGAAGTGGGTGTTACCCGGTAGCCGTTGCGCACCAGGAGCGCCATTGAGGTGTGCACCTTCGATGGAGTCCAGCACGCCGTCGATCAGCCGATCCCGCAGGGTGCGCAGTCGGGCAGCGGTGGTCTCCAGCGACCCGACGGCGATATCCGCTGCCACTGCCATCGCGACAGCACCGGCGACATCGACTGTGCCGGAACGGACATCACGCTCCTGGCCGCCCCCGTGCAGCAGTGGCATGCAGTCGACGTCGCGGCGCAGCAGCAGAGCGCCCACTCCCGTGGGGCCGCCGAACTTATGCGCGGTGATGCTCATCGCCGACAGCCCGACGGAGGTGAAGTCGAGGGGAAGCTGACCGACCGCCTGCACGGCATCACTGTGCATCGGCACACCGAATTCGGCTGCCACCGAGGCGAGTTCAGCGATTGGCATTATGGTGCCGACCTCGTTATTGGCCCACATGATCGAGACCAGAGCCACTTCGTGGCCGTACTGCGCCAATGCGTCGCCAAGCGCACCCGGGGTCACCGACCCATCAGCCTCGGTGGGTAGGAACATCACCTCGGCGCCCTCGTGCTCGGCCAGCCACTCGACGGCATCGAGCACCGCGTGATGTTCGACCGCGGTGGTGATGATGCGGCGGCGCACGGGGTCGGCGTCGCGCCGGGCCCAGTAGATGCCCTTGACGGCCAGGTTGTCGCTGTCGGTTCCGCCGGCGGTGAAGATCACCTCCGAGGGGCGTGCGCCCAGGCGGGCGGCGATCGTCTCGCGGGACTCCTCCACCCTGCGGCGCGCGGCGCGGCCGGCGGAGTGCAGCGAGGACGCGTTGCCCGCCATTGCCAGCGCGGCCGTCATCGCCTCGATGGCGGCCGGATGCATCGGGGTGGAAGCAGCGTGGTCGAGATACACCGACCGGGTCTGGCTCATGGCCCATTCAGGATACCGGCCGGGCCGGGGCCGCCCGGCTGGCCAGCGAGTCCGTCGGTCAGGCGCCGATCGCCAGCTCGGGCAGATGATCGCCGTACCGGCGGGCGCGAACTTCCCTCTCGCAGCGCGCCGCGAGGTCGCGGCGACTGGATCCGGGCAGTTGCAGGCACCCCACTTCGACGCCGACCACGGTGTGGCGGGCCCGGGTAATCCGGTTCAGCGACGCCCACAGCGAGTCCTCGCCGAGGAATGCGGTCGCGGTCGAGGGGCGGCCGTCACGATGGTGATAACTCAGCCGCAGCGGCTGAACCGGCCGGCCGGTGTCGACAGCCGCCTGAAACATCGCCGGGTGAAACGGCCCGTAGTCAGCTCCGCACCAGGTGGTGCCTTCCGGGAACGCGACGACGGTACGACCGGCACTCAACCGCTGCGCCACCGCATTAACCACGGCGGGCAGCCGACGCAGGCTGGCACGCTCGATCGGAATGACGTTCATCAAACGAACAGCAAGGCCCAAGCCCGGCCAGTCGGCGAGATCAGCCCGGGCGACGAAAGCTCCGGGCAGTACGGCGCCGATCGCAAACACGTCCACCCACGACACGTGATTGCTGACCACCAAAACGCCGGACAGATTGCGAACCGGCCCGCCGGACAACGTGATTCGCACTCCCAGGCTGCGCAGCATCATCCGACAATAGATGCGCTGGAAGCGCCGTCGACCCGGCATCGGTATCGCCAGCAAGGTGAGCGTGGGAAACACCAGCAGCGCCGCTACCAGGCGGCGCACTATCCGAATGCCCTCCAGGACAGGGTGTCCCGGTTCGCCCAGGCCGACACTCACGCAGGACTCACCGCACAGGGCTTTCGGCAACCATGAGTGCGCGACGAAGCCCATCAGCTGTTGACCTCGCCGACGGCCGCTGAAGCCGACCGCAGGCGGTTGAGGTACCGGATATCGGCCTGCCGCTTGTCCAATAGGGCCGGAAAGTCGCCGACACCGAATTCGGGATCATGGGCGGGTTCACCGCAGATCTGCGCGCCCAGTCGCAGATATCCGCGCATCAGTGGCGGCAGGGCCGGCCGGGCCGGGGGTTCGATCTGGTCCAGATCCAAGCCGTCGAGCACGACCGGACGGTAGGGCACGACGGTGTATTCGGCCGGGGCGCCGTGGCGGCTGCGCACGAAGTCACGGACCCCGCGTAACTCGCTGCCCGGCGCACCCGCTCCGTGTGTTGGCACCGAGACGCACCCGATGACGTGGTCATAGCCACACCGATCCAGGTAGGCGAGGATGCCGGACCACATCATCAGCACCACCGCACCGTTGCGGTGATCACCGCGCACCACCGCGCGACCCATTTCCACCATCGACGGTCGAAGTGAGTCAAGTGCGCCGACCTCGAACTCGGTTGCGGTGTAAAGGCCGCCGGCCGCGATCGCACCGGGCGGCGGCAACATCCGGTAGCAGCCGACTACCGCGCCGGTGTCGTCATCGCGCACCAGAATGTGGTCGCAGAACTGGTCAAACCGATCGGCATCCACACCGTTGCCATTGGTGAGGGTGAAACCCGGTTCGGTGGAGAAGACCTCGTACCGCAACCGTTGGGCGGCTTCGATGTCAGCGGAGTCGTTGGTCAGAAGCAACGTGTAACGCGGGCCGGCGGAGCGGCGGGTCTCAGTGTGGTCGGGGGCTATGAGTACAGAGGCAGTGCTCATATGCTGCACGGTTGCCTCGCCGTCTGGCGAAATGCCAACGGCCGGGTGATGTGTCGGTGTACAACGCGTGACGTTTCAACGCAAAAGCCCCCGAAACGCAGTGCGCGTTCGGGGGCTTTTGACGTGCGGAGTCCGGGTTTAACCCTTGCGTGCCTTGACCGCCTCGGCCAACTGCGGTGCGACGCTGAACAGGTCACCGACAATTCCGAAATCGGAGATCTCGAAGATCGGGGCCTCTTCATCCTTGTTGACCGCGACGATGGTCTTCGAGGTCTGCATGCCGGCCCGGTGCTGGATCGCGCCGGAAATGCCAAGGGCCACATACAACTGCGGCGACACGGTCTTCCCGGTCTGGCCCACCTGGAACTGACCCGGGTAGTAACCGGAGTCGACGGCCGCGCGCGAGGCTCCGACGGCGCCGCCCATCGAATCCGCCAACTCCTCGATGACACTGAATTTGTCAGCGCTGCCGACACCGCGTCCGCCGGCGACCACGATGGCGGCCTCGGTGAGTTCGGGGCGATCACCGGCCACCGCCGGCTGACGCGAGACGATCCGGGTGGCATTGGCTGCTGGCGCCGGCACCGCAACGGTGATCAGTTCTCCGGCCGCTGCCACCGGTGCGGGCTCGATCGCGCCCGGCCGCACGGTGATCACCGGCACGTCGGTCTCGGACTTCGCCTCAACGGTGAACGCGCCGCCGAAGATCGAGTGGATCGCGGTGCCATCCGGCTTGATATCAACGACATCACAGAGCAACCCAGAGCCGATCCGGGCGGCAAGCAGCCCGGCGATCTCCTTACCGTCAGCGGTGGCGGGAATCAGTACTGCTGCCGGGCTTGCCGATTCGATCAGCGACTCGAGCACGTCCACGAATGGAGTGATCAGGTAGTTCTCCGCGTCATCGGACTCGGCGACGTAGATCTTCGCGGCGCCGGCCGCTTTGAGATCCTCCACCAGCGGTGCCGCGGTGCCGGGGCCACCGATGACCACCGCGCTCGGCTCGCCCAAAGCGCGTGCGGCGGTGATGAGTTCGGCGGTGACCTTCTTCACAGTGCCTTCAGAGTGCTCGACGAGCACGAGTACATCAGCCATAGCGGTTCTCTAATCTCCTGTCAGGTCTTTGATGTTGAGGGGTGTTAGATAATCTTCTGCGCAACGAGGTACTCGGCGATCTTGGTGCCGCCGTCGCCTTCGTCGCTGACCTTCTCGCCAGCGCTCTTCGCGGGCCGCGGCACCGAGGAAAACACTTTTGATCCGGCGTTTCCGAGGCCAACTTCGTCTGCACTGACCCCAATCTCTTCGAGCGTGAGGGTGCGTACCTGTTTCTTCTTCGCCGCCATGATGCCCTTGAAGGACGGGAACCGAGGCTCGTTGATCTTCTCGTGCACACTGACTACGGCGGGCAACGACGCTTCGAGCCTCTGTTGACCCTCGTCGGTTTCGCGCAAGCCGGTGATTTTGCCGCCCTCCACGGTGAACTCCCGCATATGGGTCAGCTGAGGCAGTCCGAGGTTTTGCGCGACGATGGCAGGCACCGCACCGCCGGTCCCGTCGGTGGCTTGGTTGCCGGTGATCACCAAATCTGCCGGCGGTTCGACCTGACCGATCGCGTTGGCGAGCAACCATGCGGTCTGCACCATGTCCGAGCCGGCCGCTCGCTCGTCAAGCACATGCATCGCCTCGTCGGCGCCCATCGACAGCGCCTTCCTGATCGCCTCACCGGCGCGCTCGGGTCCGAGCGTCAGAACAACAACTTTGCCGTCGCGCCCCTCCGCCTCGTCCTTCTCTTTAATCAGCAGCGCCGCTTCCACCGCACGCTCGTTGATCTCGTCCAGCACGGCGTCGGCAGCCTCACGATCGAGGGTGAAGTCGCCGGTGGTGAGCTTGCGCTCCGACCACGTGTCTGGGACCTGTTTGATAAGAACCACGATGTTGGTCATGGCTGGTGTCGTCCTCCTGGCAGGCGTCGAACGGCCGTTGAGCCGCACGTTTTGGTTCACATCCGCTAACCACACCCATGTTACTGGTGAGTAACTTACGGTAGGTTGCACCCACACCATAGCTCGTCAAAGTTGGTGTTCGCGCAGGCCCGTCATTACCGAGGGGTTCGTCGATTCGGGCGCATCGGGTTAGCCTGCCTAGCGATGAACGTGCACTTAACGGACGCAGCCGATGGCGGCCTGCCCCTGACCGGCGAGCGGACCGTTCCCGGCCTGGCGGTGGAGAACTACTGGTTTCGCCGCCATGAGGTCGCCTACCTCCGGTGCGTCGATATCTGCGCAGGTCGCGACGTACTCGAGGCGGGCTGCGGGGAGGGCTACGGAGCCGATCTGATCGCGTCGGTGGCGCGGCGGGTGGTGGCCGTCGATTACGACGCCGGCACCGTCGCACATGTGCGCGCCCGCTACCCCCGGGTGGCGGTTGTTGCTGCCAATCTGGCTTCGCTGCCGGTACCCGACGGCTCCGTAGACGTGGTGGTGAACTTCCAGGTCATTGAGCATCTGTGGGATCAACCACAATTCATTACCGAATGCTTACGCGTGTTGCGTCCCGGCGGGCAGCTGCTGATGTCGACGCCCAACCGGATCACCTTCACCCCCGGCAGCGACACCCCGGTCAACCCGTTCCACACCCGCGAACTCAATGCCACCGAGTTGCGCGAACTGCTGACCGACGGCGGATTCCGGATCGATGGCATGTTCGGCGTCTTCCACGGCCCCCGCCTGACCGAGATGGACGCCCGGCACGGCGGATCGATCATCGACGCCCAGATCGCCCGGGTTGTCGCGAACGCGCCGTGGCCCGAGGACCTACTCACCGACGTCGCCGCGGTGGCCGCCGAGGACTTCGATGTTATTGAGGATTGCCACCGCAATATCGACGACAGCCTCGATCTGCTGGCGATCGCGGTGCGCCCGTGAGTAGAGAGTCCGTCCCCGGTCAGTTCAGCCTCGTCCTGCACACTCACCTGCCGTGGCTCGCCCACCACGGCCGCTGGCCGGTGGGCGAGGAGTGGCTGTATCAGTCGTGGGCGGCGTCCTACCTTCCATTGCTGCGCGTGCTGCGGACGTTGGCCGCCGAGGACCGCCGCGGTCTGATCACTTTGGGCCTGACCCCGGTGGTCAGCGCACAGCTAGACGATCCCTACTGCCTCGAGGGCATGCACCACTGGCTGGCCAACTGGCAACTGCGCGCGCTCGAGGCGGCCAATATCCATACCGCGACGGGTGCGGCGCCCGGCACAGCCAGCACGCCGGAGGCATTGCGGCGCTTCGGGATTCGCGAGTACGGCGAAGCTACCGCGGCGTGCGAGGATTTCACCGGCCTATGGCGGCACGGGGCGAGTCCGCTGCTGCGCGAACTGATCGACGTCGGCGCGATCGAGTTGCTCGGCGGACCGTTGGCGCATCCGTTTCAGCCACTGCTCAACCCGCGGCTCCGCGAATTCGCACTGCGCGAAGGACTTGCCGATGCCGGACAGCGGCTGGGCCACACCCCGAAGGGCATCTGGGCGCCGGAGTGCGCGTACGCCCCCGGCATGGAGCATGACTACGCCGCCGCCGGGGTCGGTCACTTCATGGTCGACGGGCCCTCCCTGCGCGGCGACACCGCGCTGGGCCGCCCGGTCGGGAACACCGATGTGGTGGCCTTCGGCCGGGACCTGCAGGTCTCCTACCGGGTGTGGTCACCGAAATCCGGATACCCCGGCAATGCCGCCTACCGCGACTTCCACACCTTCGACCATCAGACCGGACTCAAGCCCGCGCGGGTCACCGGCCGCAGTGTGGACAGCGAAGCCAAGGCACCGTATGACCCGCAGCGTGCCGAGCGGACGGTCGACGCGCACGTCGCGGATTTCATCGACCTGGTTCGCGACCGACTCATCAGCGAGTCGGAGCGCATTGGCCGGCCCGCGCACGTCGTGGCGGCATTCGACACCGAACTGTTCGGCCACTGGTGGTACGAGGGCCCGCTCTGGCTGGAGCGGCTGCTGCGTGCACTACCTGAGGCCGGAATACAGGTCGGAACGCTTAGCGACGCACGCGCGAACGGATTCGTGGGTGCACCAGTCGATCTGCCACCGAGTTCGTGGGGATCGGGCAAGGACTGGCAGGTGTGGGCCGGACCCAAGGTCGCCGATCTGGTAGCGCTCAACGCCGAGGTCGTCGACACCGCGCTGTCGGTCATCGATAAGGCACTGGCCCAGACCGACTCCGCGCCCACCCGCGACCCGGTGGCCGATCAGATCCTGCGCGAGACGCTGCTGACGGTGTCCAGCGACTGGCCGTTCATGGTCAGCAAGGACTCCGCTGCCGACTACGCCCGCTACCGCGCGCACCTGCATGCCCATGCCACCCGGGAGATCGCCGATGCGCTGTCCGGTGGCCACCGCGAGGCCGCCACGCGCCTGGCCCAGAACTGGAACCGCGCCGACGGGCTGTTCGGGGCGCTGGACGCCCGGCGACTGCCCCGGTGAGCGCATGAAGATCCTCGTGTTGTCCTGGGAATACCCTCCGGTGGTCGTCGGCGGCCTCGGTCGGCATGTGCACCATCTGGCCACCGCACTGGCCGCCGACGGTCACGACGTGGTGGTGCTGTCACGTCAGCCGTTCGGCACCGACCCCGCCAGCG